>JAHFVB010000068.1 GCA_023264755.1 Mycobacterium sp.
TACGAATATCTGCTCGCCATGCATCGAGAAGCGCTGCGGGCCAACTAGGAGACTCCGCGCTGGAAGCGGCGCATGCCCGCCAGCCAGCGTTCGTAGTCGGCGCCCTTCTGCCGGTACATGTCGAGCACGACGGGATGGGGCAGCACCAGGAACGCGTTGGCCCGCACGGCCTCGACGACGAGTTCGGCCACCCGGTCCGGCTCGATGACTTCCCCGGAGCTGGTCACGGCCGCGCCGGCCTTGCGCGCCTCGGGGTCCGCCGAGTCGACCAGGCCGGCTAGCAGCGGGGTGTCCACGCCCATCGGGCAGACGCACGATACGCCGATTCCGTTGTCGCCGTAGGTAATCGACAGCCATTCGGCGAATCCGACGGCCGCGTGCTTGGTCACCGAGTAGCCGGCGGCGCCGAGCTGGGTCAGCAGCCCCGCGGCCGAGGCCACCGCGACGAAGTGCCCCGCGCCGCGGTCGAGCCATTCCGGCACCAGCGCCTTGGCCGCCCGGACGTGGGCGCGCAGGTTCACGTCGATGATCCGGTCCCAGGCCTGTTCGTCGGCGCCGAGCCCAGGCTGCCCCATGATGCCGGCGTTGGCGACGTAGACGTCGACGGGGCCGAAGTGCTCCCGCGCCGTGTCGAGCAGCGTGGCGATGCCTTCGGTCGTGCTGGCGTCGGCGCCGGTGCCCACCGCCCTGGCGCCATCGCCGCGGATTCCGGCCGCGGTGTGCTCGGCCGCCGGTGCGTCCAGATCGCCGGCCACCACCGCCGCTCCCGCCGCGGCGAAGGCCTTTGCGAGCGCCCGCCCGATACCCGATCCGGCGCCGGTGACGACGACCACCTTGCCCGCGAGCTCCATGGGTTCTGTCTACCGCATGGAGGCCAGGCGCTGGCGCAGCTCCCGTTTGAGCACCTTGCCGTAGCTGCTCTTGGGCAGTTCATCGAGGTAGACGTAGCGCTTGGGCCGTTTGAAACGGGCGATGCGCTCGAGCAGGTGGGCGTCGAGCTCCGGCTCCGCGGCCGTTCCCACGATGAAGGCGACGACGAGCTCACCCCAGTCCGGATCCGGCGTACCGACCACGCAGGCCTCGGCGACGCCGGGATGCTCCAATAGCACCTCTTCGACCTCGCGCGGGTAGATGTTGCTTCCGCCGCTGATGACCACGTCCTTGGACCGGTCGCGCAGCGTCAGATAGCCGCGCTCGTCGAACGAACCCAGGTCGCCGGTGCGCAGCCAGCCGTGCGTCAGGGTTTCGGCGGTGGCGCTCGGGTTGTTCCAGTACCCCGACATCACGACGTCACCGCGACAGACGATTTCGCCGATCTCACCTGGCGGCGCGGGCGTCCCGTCGGCGCGCAGTACTGCAACGTCGACGCCCGAGCGGGGGTAGCCCACCGAGCCGAGCACGGTGTCGTCGGCGCCCTCGAGGTCGGCGCGGCGCAGGCCGGTGATGGTCATCGGCGCCTCGCCCTGGCCGTAGAGCTGAACCAAGACCGGGCCGAGGGCGGCCAGGGCCTTCTTGAGTCCGTCGACGTACATCGGACCGCCGCCGTAGACGATGGTGCGCAATCCCGCCGGGCTCGGTCGCCCCGTCTGGACCAGCCGTTGCACCATCGTGGGCGCGAGGAAGGCGCTGCTGCCCGGATGGTGGGCGCAGAGGTCGAGGAATTCGTTCGCATCGAATGCGGCCGATTCCGGGATCACCTGTCGGGCCCCGCGCGACACGTACGGCGCGACGTACAGCCCGGAGCCGTGCGACATCGGGGCGCCGTGGATCAGGGCGCACGTCTCGTCGGGATCATCGAAGTCGGCCAGGTGGGCGACGGTCATCGCCATCAGGTTGCGGTGCGTGAGCATGGCGCCCTTCGGGCGGCCCGTCGTGCCGCTGGTGTAGAACAGCCAGGCCAATGCGGCCGGGTCGGTGTCCCGCGGACGCTCCAAGGGCGTTGCGCCCAAGTGCCTTTGGTATTCGTCGGAGTCCAGCGTTTCGACGGGCACGGCGGTCACCGCGGCCAGGTCCTGGGCCAGCTTCGGGGAGGCGAACACCCGGGCCGCTCCGGAGTCGTCGAGGAGCTGCGCCATTTCCCGGGGGTGGAGTTTGTAGTTGATGGGTACGAAGACCCGCTCGGCCGCCCAGATGGCGAACATCAACTCGACGAGTTCGGGTCGGTTCTCGCTGGCGACGGCGATCCGTGCGCCTGCGGCGGTATGGGCGCGAAGGTCTGCGGCCAACCGCAGGGCCCGGTCGCGCAGTTGTGCCCAGGTGTGCAGTCGACGCTCGCCGAGGTACACCGCGCCGCGGTCGCCGTGGCGGGTCGCAGTCTGGTCCAGGAGGGTGAACAGGTTCACCGGGCCACCCATTCCGACGAGAGGGCGAACTCCGAGAGGTACTTCGTCGAGCTCCACCCGCCGTCGACGACGATGGTCTGGCCGTTGATGAAGCTGCCGCCCGGCGAGCACAGGAATGCGATGGTGCTGGCCAGGTCCTCGACTCGGCCGAGACGGGGGTAGGGCGTCAGCTCCGTGTTGAGCTTGCGGAAGCGTTCGTCCTCCAGCCGCTGCTCGACCATCGGAGTGACGGTCACGCCGGGAGCCACTGCGTTGCAGCGGATTCCCAGCGGCCCGTACTGGCAGGCGATGTGGGTGGTCAGCGCCGTGAGCCCGCCCTTGGCCGCCGAGTACGCCCCGCCACGCAAGCCGCCGACGACGGCAAAGGTGGACGTCACGTTGATGATCGCCGCCCCCTATTGCATGTGCGGAAGCACCTCGCGGGCCAAGCGGAACGGCGCGCGCAGCATCAACCCCAGGAAGTAGTCCAGGGCTTCGTCGTCGGTCTCGTGCAAGGGTTTCGGGCTGCCGACCCCGGCGTTGTTGATCAGGAAGTCGACCTTGCCCCACCGCTCGACGGCGGCGTCGACCACGCGGGCCGGCCCGTCGTCGGTGGTCAGGTCGACCGCCACCGTGACGACTCGCTCGGGATCGCCGATCTTCTTGGCCAACTCGGCCAGCCGGGCCTCGTCGCGACCGGTGCCCACCACGGCCATGCCGGCCTCGGCCAGTTTGACGGCGGTGCCGAAGCCGATCCCGCTGCTCGCTCCCGTGACGATCGCGACCTGCACGTCAAACTCCCATCTGCGGAACGTGTCCGGCGGGTTCGGAGAGGGCGGATCGAAGTCGATGTTTGAGCACCTTGCCCGCATCGTTCTTCGGCAACGCCTCCCATATCTCCACGCGTTCGGGGAGCTTGAACGTGGCCAAGCCTTGACCCAAGAGGAACTCGCGCAGCGCCTCGAGGTCGGGGCTCGCGGCGGGGGAGGGCACGATCACCGCGCACATCCGCTCGCCGGTGCGAGCGTCGGGTAGCCCGATCACGGCGACTTCGGCGATGGCCGGGTGGCCACTGAGCAGGTCCTCCACTTCCTTGGGTGAGATGTTCTCCCCGTTGCGGATGACGATGTCCTTGGCCCGGCCGGTGACGACCAGTGCTCCGTGCACCCAGACGCCCAGGTCGCCGGTGCGGAAGTAGCCGTCGCTGTCGAAGGATTCGAGCTCGTCCTCCTGGTGCAGGTAGCCGACCAGCATCTGCGGGCCACGCGCGCGGATCTCGCCGGCGATTCCCCCGGCGCCGCCGGGATTGTGCGCCACCAGCCAGACGTCGGCGATACCCGGTCGGCCGTCGGTGTCGGCGGCTGCGTCGGGGTCGTCGAGTGCGCCCACCGTCGTCACCGGTACCTCGGTCGACCCGTACACCCGGCTCACCGCCGCCTTCTCGAAATACTGGGCGGCCCTTCGGATCAGCGCGGGTGGCACAGACGCGCCGCCGCAGATGAAGACCTTCAGGTCGGGGAGCCGGGTGGCGGCCCGTTCGGCGGCGGCCAGTAACTGCTGCAGAAACGGGGTGGCCCCGGCCATGTGAGTGCAGCGGTGGGCCAGCGCGAGCTCGGCGGCGGCGTCGGCGTTCCACGTGTCCATCAGCACCGCGGTGGTGCCGAGCATCAGGGGGAGCTCGAAGGCGTAGATGGAGCCGCCGATGTGGGCGATCGGCGAGGGCACCAGGAAGGTGTCGCCGAATTCGATCCGCCAGTGCCGAGCCAGTTGTCGGATCAGCGCGTGGATCGAATTGTGGGAGTGCAGCACACCCTTGGGTCGGCCGGTGGTGCCCGAGGTGTACAGGATCATCCGGACGGCGTCGGGATCGAGCTCCAGCTCGGGCGCCTGGGCCTGCGGGTCGAACAGCTCGGAGTAGGCGGTGTTGGTCCCGGAGTCGCCGCGAACGATCACGACCTCCGGTGGGGTGTCGAGCTGTGCGGCGACCCTGCTCAGCATCGCGGTGTAGTCGTACCCACGAAATTCGCTCGGCACGAATATCATTCGGCACTCGACGTCGTCGAGGAGGAACCGGAGTTCGTGATCGCGCAGCGACGGCAAGATCGGATTGACCACCATGCCGGCCAGCGTCGCCGCGAGATACACCACGGCGGCCTCGGACCAGTTGGGCAGCATGAACGAGACCACGCTGCCGGTGGGCATGCGCTGGGTCATGGCGGCGGCCAGCGCATGTGCGCGGGCGGACAACTCGCGACAGTCGAGTCGCACGTCGGCATCGACGATGGCGATGCGGTCGGGGGTGTCGCGCGCTGCTGCCCGCAGGGCGTCGGCCAGCGTGCCGCTGATCCACGCGCCGCTGGCGTAGGCCTGGGCCGCGCGCGCCTGGTCCCAGCGGATGGAGCGTCCGGCGATGGTTCGTCGCGTGTCGGCCATGGTCTAACCCTTCACCCTGCGCATGGTCATCGAGTAGCGGAACCTCGACGCGGGGTGGGTGTTGATGGTGACCTGCGCCAGCTCCCCGTCCGAGGTGGTGTATCTGCGCCGCATCTCCAGCGCCGCGCTGCCGAGTTCGACCTGGAGTTCCTCGGCCAACCGCGGCGTGGCGAGCACCGCCGAGAGTTCTTGGTGCACTTCGACGATGCTGACTCCGAACAGGTCCTCGAGCAACGGGAAGATCGGCCCGTCGTGGCGTTGCAGCATTCGGCCGACCGCGGCGAAGGCGCGGTTGATGTAGTACTCGGTGTGGCAGATCGGTTCGGAGGTGGCGTCGGCGCGCCGGTTGCCCCGCACGACCAGCCACTGCGAACCCACCGCCAGCCCGGTGCGCTCGGAGAGTTCGTCGTCGATGGTGACCATGGCGTTGTAGTCGATGTCGAACTGCGCCCCTGCTGCGAAGGCCAGCAGGTCGTCGATCGACATCACTTCCTGGGCATAGGAATTCGATGCCGTCCTGGCCACCACCATGGTTCCCGCGCGCGGCCGGGAGGAGATCAGGTTGTCGTCGCGCAGGCGGCGCAACGCCTCGCGCACCGTGTACCGGCTGACGCCGAAGCGCTCGCACAACTCGTGCTCGGTGGGCAGTTGCGAGCCCACCGGGAACACCCCGTCGACGATCTCCTTGCGCAGGGTGCGCGCCACCTGCAGGTAGCGGTGTTCGGCGGTGGTCTCGAGCTCGGTGCTCATGTGCGCCGACGGCTCAGTGTCAGGACGCTGCCGTCGCCGTCGGCCGAGACGTACAGCGTGCCGTCGAGGCCGGCCGCGATTCCGGCGAACGGGCCCTGTGGTCCGGAGAACGGCGGCATGCCCCGCAGCGGCTTGGGTACGACTCCCGGTGGCGGTCCGATCGGAAGTCCGGCGGCGATCGTGGTGCGGGCACCGGTGCTCAGGTCGCACTCCACCACGGACTGGGCCCCGGCGTCCACGACCAAGAGCAAGTCGCCGTAGGCCTGCCCCGAGTCGCTTCGCTCCTGCCCGCCGGTAATCAACAACCCCTGCGGCCGCTCCAACCCCTCCACCACGGGCTCGGTGCCGGTCGCCGTCACCCGGACCACCCGGCCCGCCCCGGATTCGGCGACCAGTACGTCGCCGCCGCGGGTGACGGTCACGCCGACCGGGGTGTCGAGGCCGCTCGCCAGCACCTCGACGCGGCCGCTCGGGTCGACCGACACCACACGCCCGGTGCCTTGTTCGGCGGCGACGACGACGCCGCCGGCGGCTAGTGCGACACCGTAGAGTTGGTCGAAACCTGCTGCCAGATAGTCGGTTTCGCCGCGCTGCGGCCGGTAGCGGGCGAGTTGTCCACCCGAGGTGCTCACCACGAACTCGTCGGGGCCGGTGGCCACCAGGCCGCGCACGAACCCGGGATAGCCGGGGGTGAACAGCATGCCGACGGTCGTCAACGCTCCGTCGGGCTCGATGGCGTAGCAGTAGGTGCCGTCGGCGACGTAGACCCGGCCGTCCGGACCGACGGTGAGGTCCAGCGGCCAGTTCAACGCTCCGGGCAGCGTGGTGCGGGTCTGGCCGACGCCCACGAGCTCGGTGAGCTCGCCGGTGAAGTGGGAGACGAACAGCCGGCCGTCGGCGAAGGTGCAGTTGTCCAGCCCCGGCTCCAGTTGGGCGAGCACCCGTTGCTCACCGGTGCGCGGGTCGATGCTCAGCACCTGCCCGCTGGCCACCTGCGTCGAGACGATCAGCCCGTCGGCGTCGAACTTGACCGAGTCGGGCACGCCGAGACCCGTTGCCACGACCTGGTGGTCGCCGCCGTCGGGATGGATGCGCCAGATCTCGTTGGCCCCCATCACCGGGAAGTAGAGCAGCCCGTCGGGGCCGACTTCCATGGCGTTGGGCGAGGGCACGTGCTCGGCCAGGATGCGCGGCGGCCCGCCGTCGAGGTCGAGCTCCATCAGCCGGCCGTCCTCGCGGCATTCGCCGATGAACAGCCGGTCCCGGTGGAACGTGATGCCGTTGGCGCACGGCACGTCGTCGCGCAGTACGCGGGTGCGGCCCGATGCGTCGCGCAGGCTGACCCGGCCGTCCATCACCTCGGTGGCGACGAGGTTGCCGCGGGAGTCGAAGGCGATGTCGTCGGGGGCGATGATGTCGCCGCCCTTGGCGCTGATGGTCTCCATCGACCCGGTGTCGAGGTCGAGTGCGCTGATCTGGCTGCCGGTGACCTGAGCGATGTAGATGCGTCCGTCGGGGCCGGTGCGTAGGCCGTTGGCGCCGAACAGCCGGCTCGGGGCGGTGAGCCGGTCCAGTTGCCAGCCCGGTGCCACGACGGGCTGGGTCGGGGCGCCGTAGCGCGACGGGTACTGCACGGAGGTCGAGCCACCGGTCGTCATCGCTCGGACGATAGCAACCACGAATGGTCCAGACAATAAGCCGGGACGAATTGCTCGCAGCCCTTGACGTGCTGACCGGCCGTGGAGAATCATATTCTCCACACCGAGTACGCCGCTATCTTGTCCAGACAATTGGACGCGCGGAGTGGGCGGTCGACGCGGACGTCGCGCCGGGAGTGACATCGAAAGAGAGCCGACCTTGTCCGTCAAGGTGTACGAGCGCATCCTGCAGCTGTTCGAGGCCGAAGGCATCAACACCCTGTTCGGCATCCCGGACCCCAACTTCGTGCACATGTTCCACGCCGCCGAGGAACGTGGGTGGACGGTGGTGGCGCCCCATCACGAGGAGAACGCCGGCTTCATGGCCGAGGCCGTCTCCCGCATGACCGGCAAGCCCGGACTGGCGATCGGCACGCTCGGCCCCGGGCTGGCGAACCTCGCGGGCGCCATGATGTGCGCCAAGGTCGAGAACTCGCCGGTGATCTTCCTCGGCGGGCAGCGCGCCCGCATCACCGAGCAGCGCGTTCGGCGGGGCCGCATCCAGTTCGTCTCGCAGGCACCGCTACTGGCGCCGTCGGTGAAGTACTCGGCCAGCATCGAATACGCCGACCAGACCGACGAGATCGTGCGCAACGCGCTGCGGGTCGCCCAGACCGGCACCCCCGGCCCGGCCTACATCGAATACCCGTCGCACGTCATCCTCGAAGAGCTCGACGTCCCGGAGCCGTTGCCACCGGAGGCCTACCGCCTGGTGAACCAGGGCGCCAGCGCGCAGATGATCGAGCGCGCGACCGAACTGATCCGCAAGGCTCAGCAGCCGATCCTGTTGGTCGGGCACGCCGTGCACACCAACCGCGCCGGCGAATCCGTCGAAGCCCTGGCGAAGCTGGTGAACTGCCCGGTGATTCAGACCTCGGGCGGCACGTCGTTCATCAAGGGCCTGGAGGACCGCACGTTCCCCTACGGCTTCTCGCCCTCGGCCGTCGACGCGGTGGTCCGCTCCGACCTCGTCGTGGCGATCGGTACCGAACTCGGCGAGCCGGTGCACTACGGCAAGGGCAGGCATTGGCTGGCCAACGAGGCCAACCGCAAGTGGATCAGCATCGAGCTCGATCCCACGGCCATCGGGGTCAACCGGCGCATCGACGTCCCGTTGGTCGGCGATCTGCGCGCGATCGTGCCGCAACTGGTCGACGCGCTCAAGGATTCCCCCCGCCAGGCCACGCCGGAACTGGCGGGCTGGATCGCCGACGACGCCGCCCGGATCGCCGAACTGGCGGCCAGTGCTCCCGGCGGAACGCCCTTGCACACCGCACGTTTCGTGGTGGAGGCCACTCGGGCGTTCGCGGAGTTGCCCGAGGACGGCATCATGGTCCGCGACGGCGGCGCCACGGTGATCTTTCAGTGGACCTACTCCCAAGCCAAGCCGCACGACGTGGTGTGGAACCAGAACTTCGGTCACATCGGGACGGGCCTGCCGTATGCGGTCGGCGCCTCGGTGGCCGACGGTCGCAAACGTCCGGTCATGCTGCTGACCAGCGACTCGTCCTTCATGTTCGCCATTGCGGAACTGGAAACCGCGGCGCGCCTGAACCTTCCGCTGGTGTGCGTGGTCGGTGTCGACAACCAGTGGGGGCTGGAGGTCGGGGTCTACAAACGCACCTTCGGCCAGGGCTCGCTGGAGACCGGGGTGCACTGGAGCAAGGACGTGCGCTTCGACAAGGTGGCCGAGGGCTTCGGGTGCCGCGGCGAATACGTCGACAAGGCCGAGGACTTGGGGCCCGCGATCGCCCGGGGCTACGCCAGCGGAAGGGTCACCGTCATTCACGTGCCGATCGACCCGAAGGTCAACTCCGAGGAGATGCCGAGCTATGACGAGTTCCGGACCTGGTATGCGGAAGGGACGCAATAGCGATGCGTGAGTACCTGAAGTTCTACATCGACGGGCAGTGGGTCGACCCGGTCGAGCCGAAGACGGTCGATGTCGAGAACCCCGCCACCGAACAGGTCGCGGGCCGCGTCTCGATCGGATCGGCTGCCGACGTGGACCAGGCGGTCAAGGCCGCCCGGCGGGCGTTCGCCTCATGGTCGGCCACCACGCGGGAAGAGCGGCTCGAGGTGCTCGACCGCATCCTCGACGAATACCAGCGGCGCGCAGGCGAACTCGCGGCTGCCGTCACCGAGGAGATGGGCGCCCCCGCAGCACTCGCAGCGGGTCCGCAGGTTGGGCTGGGCCTCGGTCATCTGACGACGGCCATCGAGTCGCTGAAGAACTTCACCTTCACCGAACCACGCGGTGTGACGACCTTGGTCAAGGAACCGATCGGGGTGTGCGGGCTCATCACGCCGTGGAACTGGCCGCTGAACCAGATCGCCGTCAAGGTGTTCCCGGCGCTGGCAACGGGGTGTACGGCGGTGCTCAAGCCATCCGAGGTGGCGCCGTTCTCGGCGCAGATATTCGCTGAGATCCTCGACGCCGCAGGCGTTCCCGCAGGCGTCTTCAACCTGGTCTACGGCGACGGACCCGGCGTCGGCGTGGCGCTGTCCAGCCACCCCGACGTCGACATGGTGTCGTTCACCGGGTCGACGCGGGCGGGCATCGAAGTGGCCCGCAACGCCGCCCCGACGGTCAAGCGGGTGGCCCAGGAACTCGGCGGCAAGAGCCCCAACATCGTCCTCGACGACCAGGCGTTCGCCGATAGCGTGGCCTCCGGCGTGGTCAACATGATGGGCAACTCCGGGCAGTCCTGCAGTGCGCCGTCGCGCATGCTGGTGCCGGCGGCCCGCATGGCCGAGGCCGCCGACATCGCCCGTAAGACGGTCGAGGGGCTGACGGTCGGTGACCCGAACGGCGATGCGGCCCTTGGCCCGGTGGTGTCGGGCATCCAGTTCGAGAAGGTCCAGGCCCTGATCCGCAAGGGTATCGACGAGGGGGCGACCCTGGTGGTCGGCGGCCCCGATCGGCCCGAGCACCTGCCCACCGGCTACTACGTGCAGCCGACGGTGTTCGCCGACGTCACCAACGACATGACCATCGCCCGCGAGGAAATCTTCGGTCCGGTGCTCACCATCATCGGCTACGCCGACCTCGACGATGCCGTCGCGATCGCCAACGACACCGAGTACGGGTTGGCTGGGTACGTCTCGGGGATCGACCTCGAGCTGGCCAGGGCAGTGGCGGGTCGCATCCGCGCGGGCTGGGTGGCGATCAACGGCGGCTTCGACTTCAACTCCGCCTTCGGCGGCTACAAGATGAGCGGCAACGGGCGCGAGTGGGGCGACGTCGGCTTCCACGAGTACCTGGAGACCAAGTCGATCCTCGCGCCGGTAGGGCAGTAGATGGCAGAGCTGCTGGACCTCTCCGGCCGCCTCGTGGTGGTGTCGGGTGCAGGAGGCGGCGGCATCGGCACCACGGTGACGGCCATGGCCGCGCGTGCCGGGGCCACCGTCGTCGCGGTCAGCAGGTCCAAGGCCAACCTCGATGAGCACGTCGATCCACTGGTACGGCAAGGACTTTCGGTGGTTCCGGTAGCCGCGGACGCCGCGACCGACGACGGCATCGCGACCGTGATGGAGGCCGTGCGTCACACCGCCGAGACCACCGGCGCCGCGCTGTACGGCCTGGTCAACGTGGCGGGCGGGGCGGCCCCCGAGACGTGGATGCCCTCGACCCGGGTCACCCGGGCCGACTGGCGCGCGCTGTTCGCGGCCAACCTCGAGACGGCGTTCTTCACCAGCCAGGCCGTTGCGGCCGAGCTGCTCGCCACCGGCCGGCCGGGTTCCATCGTGTCGATATCGTCGATCAGCGGGATGAACACCGCGCCGTTCCACATCGCCTACGGCACGGCCAAGGCCGCCGTCGTCGCGATGACCCGCACCATGGCAGTGGAACTCGCGTCGGCGGGTATCCGGGTCAATGCCGTGGCGCCGGGGGTCACCGAGACCGAGGCGTCGCGTACCTACACCGACGCCGATCCCGACCGCGACCGGACGGCGATCGCCATGGGCCGGCGCGGGACGCCGGCCGAGCAGGCCGGAGCGGTGCTGTTCCTGCTGTCGGACTTGGCCGGTTACGTCACCGGGCAGACGCTTCTGGTCGACGGTGGGCTGAACCTCAAGTGGACCCACCTGGGGGCGGACAACACGTCGCTCTTTCTCAAGGACGAATCCTTCCGGTCCGCCATAAGGAGGACGTGATGACCGAAACCCGAGCCGCCGAGACCGTTGAGGAACTTACCGAGCCGGTGACCATCGGCGTCGAGGCCTACCTCTCCGAGGAGTATGCCCGCAACGAGCGAGACCGGTTGTGGCGCAAGGTCTGGCAGCAGGCCGGGCGCGTCGAGGACATGCCCGAGGTCGGCAGCTACCTGACCTACGACATCCTCGACGACTCGATCATCGTGGTGCGTACCGGGGTTGGAACCACTGCGGCTGACTTTGCGGCCCACCACAACGTCTGCATGCACCGGGGCCGCAAGCTCGTCGACACGCCGGCGGGCGCCAAGAACGGTACGGGCCGGGCACGCAAGTCGTTCGTGTGCGGCTTCCACGGGTGGACCTACGGACTGGACGGCGCCTGCACCCACATCCGCGAGCAGGACGACTGGAAGGGCGCACTAACCCCGGAGCGCACTCGGCTGCGCCGGGTCAACGTCGACACCTGGGGCGGCTGGGTGTGGATCAACATGGATCCCGACTGTGAACCGTTGGCGGACTACCTCTTTCCGGCGGCGAAGATCCTGGACCCGTTCGGGCTGGAGAACATGCGCTACAAGTGGCGCAAGTGGCTGAACTTCGACTGCAACTGGAAGGTCGCGTTGGAGGCGTTCAACGAGACCTACCACGTCTTCACCACCCACCCGGAGTTCAACAGGTTCGGCGAGTTCAAGGGGTGGGCCAAGGCCCAGGGCAAGCACAGCAACATCGGCTACGACGCGCCGAAGGGGCTCGACGAGACGAAGTCCAAGATCCGGCTCGGCACCGGCGATCCGCGCATCTCGACGGCCGAAATGCAGGTCTACACCATGGAAGAGACCAACGCGACCACCACCCAGACCTTGGTCGAGGCCGCCAAGCGGTTGGTCGACGAACTGCCGGAGGGCACTCCGGCCGACGAGGTGCTCCAGCACTGGTTGACCTCGGCGCGCAACGACGACGCCGCCCGCGGCGTCTACTGGCCGACCATCCCCGCCGACATCCTCGGACAGAGCGGCACGGCCTGGCAGCTCTTCCCCAACTTCCAGATCGGCCAAGGGCTCACCAGTGCGCTGTGTTACGGCGCGCGGCCGGATCCGAGTTACGACCCCGACAAGTGCATCTTCGAAGTGGCGGTGTTCGAGCTCTACCCCGAGGGGGCCGCCCCCGAGACCGAATGGGTGTACACCCCGGTCGGTGACCCCAACTGGTTGTCGGTGCTACCCCAGGACTTCTCCAACATGGCGGCCGTGCAGCAGGGCATGAAGTCGCTCGGATTCCCTGGCACCCAACCCAACCCGTACCGCGAGCGCAGCACGGTCAACCTGCACACCCAGCTGGCGAAGTACATGGGTACCGGTGCGCCCCGCCCACTTCACGAGGAGCCATGACGTT
>JAHFVB010000455.1 GCA_023264755.1 Mycobacterium sp.
GCCGACCACGTGCTGTCCGGCCGGTACGACCACCTGTTGCCCGCCGGCGGACCGCCCACCGCCGATAGATGGTTCACCCGCGTGCACGGCGACGACGAACTCGACGTCTGGCTGATCAGCTGGGTGCCCGACAAGTCGACCGAGCTGCACGATCACGGCGGATCGTTGGGTGCCCTGACCGTCGTGTCCGGCGCCCTGGCCGAAACCCGTTGGGACGGCGACGGGCTGCGTCGGCGCGGACTGGTGGCAGGCGATCAGGCCGCCTTCCCCCTGGGCTGGGTGCACGACGTCACCTGGGCGCGCGAACCCGTCACGGTGACGGGCCCGACGCTCAGCGTGCACGCCTACTCGCCACCCCTCACTGCGATGTCCTACTACGATGTCACCGAGCGGAATACCTTGCGCCGCAAGCGCACCGAACTGACCGACAAGCCGGAAGGCGACTGATGACAAGTCGCATCGACGCCATCCTGGACGGCGCTCGCGCTCGCTTCACCAGACTCGAGCCCGACGAGGTCCCCGGCGCACTGAGCCGCGGCGCGCTGCTGGTCGACATCCGACCGGCCGCGCAACGCGCCCAAGAGGGTGACGTGCCCGCTGCGCTGGTGATCGAGCGGAACGTGCTGGAGTGGCGTTGCGACCCCACCAGCACCGCGCGCCTGCCCCAGGCCACCGGCGACGACGTCGAATGGGTGATCCTGTGCTCGGAGGGCTACACCTCGAGTCTGGCCGCCGCGGCGCTGTTGGACCTCGGCCTGCCCCGCGCCACCGACGTCGTCGGCGGATACCAGGCGCTGCAGGCGACGGGCGTGCTAGCCCAACTGAACTGACGCGTCAGCTGGAGTAGCCCCTCAGCAGCAGCGGCCTCAACTTCTCGGTCTTCGCATCCGACCAGTCGTAGAGCACGTCGAGCGGTTGCAGGATTGCCGCCCACGCGTTGGCCACGTCGCGGATGTAGACGTGGCCATGGCCGTCCGGTACGTCGACGGCGACGGCCATGTCCGCCGACACCTGCAGGAACGTCACGATGGGGATCCATTCCATGCGGGGCGAGACGTCGTAGCCGCGCGGCTCGGCCAACCAATCGGGTCGCGTGAACAACAACTCCGGATTCCACCAGGCGATGGGATCCGAGGCGTGCTGCAGGTACACCACCCGCGGCTTGCTCCACGGATCCGACGGACGGCCGAGATTCTGCGGTTCGGCCACGAACCGGGCGTTCTCGCCATTGTCGAAGATCGGCAACCATTCCGGCGAGCCGGCGTCCCGGTTGTTCGTCAAATCCGTCCAGATGGTGTTGTTGAACGTCGGTCCGGAGAACAGCGCGCCATCGGTGCGCGCGATCAGGTTGTTCAGCGACAGGAACGGAGCCTCCCCGCCGAACGAACCCAGACTCTCGCCGAACACCACCAGCTTCGGCCGCTTGTTCGCCGGCCGCGCCCGTACCAGCGCGTCGACCGCCTCGAACAGAGCCTGGCCGGCCTGTCGCGCATTTTCCTTGTCCACCAGGAACGACAGCCAACTGGGCAGATACGAGTACTGCATCGAGACGATGGCCGTATCGCCGTTGACCATGTACTCCAACGCACCCGCCTCGGCCTCGTTGATCCAGCCGGTGCCGGTCGTGGTGGCAACGGCGACCAACTTGCGGTCCAGGCCGCCGGTTCGCTCGAGCTCGGCGGCGGCGAGTTTGGCGGTGGCCTTGATGTCCTTCGCCGAGTTGAGCCCAGCGTAGACCCGGATCGGCTCGATTGCCTTGGCGCCGTTGAACTTCGACAACTCGTCGACGGATGGGCCGTTGCTGACGAAGGTGCGGCCCTGGTGGCCGAGCGAGTCCCAGCTGACCAGCGACTGCGGCCCGCCCGAGCGCAGCGGGCTGGTGGGAGCGGGGTTGTTCGGATCGAGCTCGTCGTTGACCGAGGCGAACGAGCTGTTGAGCCAATCCATCGTGACCCGCACGACGACTCCGTTGAGCAGCGCGATGGTCACCACCAGGAGCAGCGCGACGGTGGTCACCGCAGACACCCTGGGTGGGGCGACGCGTTTGAGCTGCCGGTCCAGGAACCGCACCAATTTGCCGATCAGTTGCCCGATTTCGACGAAGCCGAACAAGAAGACGAGCGACAGCACGGCCGTCAACGGGTGGTCCCAGAACGTCAGCCGCGGCACCCCCATCAAGTCGCGGACGTCGTCCTGCCATACGTGGAAGTAGACGATGGCGGCAATCTGACCGAGGATGCCGACGCCGACCAGCCCCAGCCAGGCCCAGCGTGGCGCCGACGGCGTGGTCTCCTTCGAGCGCATGTAGCGCACCAGCCAGACGGCGAACACGCCGAGGCCATAGCCGATTCCGCCCGCGGCGCCGCTGAGGATGCCTTGGAACAGCGGTCCGCGCGGCAACAGCGACGGCGTCATCGAGAACCAGATGAACACCAGGCCGACGGCCGTGCCGAAGAAGGTGTAGTGCCGCACCCACCAGTCGCGGCGGGCCGGCGCGGCGGTCGTTGGGGCAGGGGCCTCTGCGACGGCGACGGCGGCTTCCGAGCTTTGCGCGCTCGCCGAGCCAGGTGCTTCGCCCTTGTCGGGTGTGGTGTCGTCCGGCTCAGCTTCGGTCACGACCGGCAGACTATCGGTGCGTGAACCTCGGTGCGCGCTTCTCGCTGAATGCGGTCATGCCCTCGGTCTGGTCTTCGGTGGCGAAGGCAGAGTGAAACAGCCTGCGCTCGTGGAGCAGTCCTTCGGCGAGCGTCGACTCGAAGGACCGGTTGACGGCTTCCTTGGCCATCCGCGCCGCCGGGAGCGACATGCCCGCGACGGTCGCTGCGACCGCCTTGGCCTCGTCCAGCAGCGCGTCGGCGGGCACCACCCGCGACACCAGCCCGCTGCGCTCGGCTTCCGCGGCGTCGATGTTGCGGCCGGTGAGGATGAGGTCCATGGCCTTGGCCTTGCCGATGGCGCGGGTCAGCCGCTGCGAGCCGCCCATGCCCGGCAGTACGCCGAGCTTGATCTCGGGCTGACCGAACTTGGCGGTATCCGCGGCGATCAGGATGTCGCACATCATGGCCAGCTCGCACCCGCCGCCAAGGGCGTAACCGGCCACCGCGGCGATCGTGGGGGTGCGCGTCGCGGCGAACTTCGCCCACAGCGCGAAGAAGTCGGAGCCGAACACGTCGGCGAACGATAGGTCGGCCATCTCCTTGATGTCGGCCCCGGCGGCGAACGCCTTCTCGTTGCCGGTCACGATGATGGCACCGATGCCGGCGTCGGCGTCGAATTCGGCTGCTGCCGTGGTGACCTCGTTCATCACCTGGCTGTTGAGCGCGTTGAGCGCCTTGGGCCGGTTCAACGTGATGATGCCGACGCGGTCCTCGGTGGTGACGAGGATGGTCTCGTAGCTCATGTCTGGGCTCCTATTCTGCGAAGATCAGGTCGGGATCGGCAGGGGCGAAGTACTTCTCGACCTCCGCCGGGTCGCACAGGGTCAACGTCGCCGGTGACCACTTCGGGTTGCGGTCCTTGTCGATCAACAGCGCGCGGATGCCCTCCACCAGATCATGGGAACGCAGCGCCGCGCACGACGTCCGGAATTCCTGGCTCAGCACGTCTTCGAGGGTGGGCAAGTTCGCCGCGCGCCGCACGGCTTCCAAGGTGACCGTCAAGGCGATGGGAGACCGGGAGGCGATGAGGTCCGCAGCGTCTTTGGCCGGTCCGGCGTCGTGGCCGCGAAGTGCGGTCAGGATGTCGAGGACCGTGTCGCCGGCGTAGCACTCGTCGATCCACTGGCGCTGTGCGAGTAGGGGACTGGCGGGTGGATCGACCGCGTAGGCGGCCAGCGCGGCGTCGGCGCCATCGGCGATCACGGCGGACTTGAAGGACTCGAGCGCGTCGTGCGGAACGAAGTGGTCGGCGAACCCCATGACGATGGCGTCGGCACCGGAGAAGGGGGCACCGGTAAGCGCGGCGTGGAGGCCGAGCAGTCCTGGCGCGCGGGAGAGCAGGTAGGTACCTCCGACGTCGGGGATGAAGCCGATCCCGACCTCGGGCATCGCGACCTTGGTGGTGTCGGTGACGACGCGAGTGCCCGCGTGTGCGCTGATCCCGACGCCGCCACCCATGACGATGCCGTCCATCACCGCAACGTATGGCTTGGGGTAGCGCGCGATGTGAGCGTTGAGCACGTACTCGTCGTGCCAGAACGTGCGCGACTGGCTGCCGCCGGACTTGGCGACGTGATAGATCGCGACGACGTCGCCACCTGCGCACAGTCCGCGTTCCCCGGCCCCCGTCAGCAAGACGGTGTGGACGGAATCGTCGTACTCGCCGCTGTCGAGCGCCTTGGCCAGGCCCGCCACCATCACGTCGTTGAGCGAGTTGATGGCCTTCGGCCGGTT
>JAHFVB010000456.1 GCA_023264755.1 Mycobacterium sp.
ATCTGGTCGGGGAACTCGCTCTTGACGCCCTCGGCGAACCTCTTGGCCAACTCGAGGTCCGGGGTACCGGTCTCCATCCAGATGAGGTCGGAGTACGGCGCGTAGGCCTTGGCGCGGGCGATGCAGGGCTCCAGGCCGTTCTTGACTCGGTAGAAACCTTCCTTGGTGCGCTCACCGGTGATGAACGGACGGTCGCGCTCGTCGACGTCGGAGGTGATCAGCGTGGCTGCCTCGGCATCGGTGCGGGCGATGACGACCGTGGGGACGTCGGCGACGTCGGCCGCCAGGCGAGCCGAGGTCAGGGTGCGGATGTGCTGCTGGGTGGGGATGAGCACCTTGCCACCGAGGTGGCCGCACTTCTTCTCCGACGCGAGCTGGTCCTCCCAGTGCGATCCCGCCACACCGGCGGCGATCATGGCCTTCTGGAGCTCGTAGACGTTGAGCGCGCCACCGAAGCCGGCTTCACCGTCGGCGACGATCGGGGCCAGCCAGTTCTCCACCGAGCGGTCGCCCTCGACCTTGGCGATCTGGTCGGCGCGCAGCAGCGCGTTGTTGATGCGGCGAATGACCTGCGGCACCGAGTTGGCCGGGTACAGGCTCTGGTCGGGGTAGGTGTGGCCGGACAGGTTCGCGTCACCGGCGACCTGCCAACCCGACAGGTAGATGGCCTTGAGGCCGGCGCGGACCTGCTGCACGGCCTGGTTGCCGGTCAGCGCACCGAGGGAGTTGACGTACTCCATGTCGTGCAGCTGCTCCCACAGCACCTCGGCGCCGCGGCGGGCCAGGGTCGACTCCTCGACGACGTGACCCTGCAGCGCGACGACGTCCTGCGGGGTGTAGGTCCGGGTGATGCCCTTCCACCGCGGGTTGTTGTCCCAGTCGTGCTGGATTTGTTCGGGTGACTTCGGCGTGCCGACGGTGGACATCGATTGCTCCTTGTAGTTGCGAGTGCTGCGAAGCTTCGGGACTGAGTCGATTGTTAACGTCGCCCTGGCTCCACTGGCGTGCTGATAACGAGCATGCACCAACTCATATCCGCAGGTCCACCCGTTTCGATTGCCAATTTTCGCGAACGCTTCACCGATTGTTGTGAAGGTTGCGAAGGTTGGTGTTACCTGAAACGGTTCAGAAGTTACCTGCCGGTAACGAATCTTCGCAGGTCAGTACGCCCGTACTGTTAACCGAATCGGTTCAGAGCGAGAAGATGCTGGCGACCGCTTTGGTCTCGTCGCCGACCGCATATGTGAGCGTTGTAACAGTGCGATCCGTCAGGTCCGCGCCGAACTTGTCGGTCGAACCGGCCGGGTACACGTGCGTGATGATCTCCAACTGATCGCCCAAGGCCACCGGAAGATCGTGCTCGATGGTCACGCGCAGCGGGCCCGCCATCAGTTCGGGATGGGCGAAGAGGTAGTCCTCGACGACCGACCAGTACACCGAGTTGTTCATGTGGTCGAAGATGTCGATGTCACTGACGCGCACCGGGTACTCGCGCACGTGCACGGCATCTTCACGGCTCCCCGGCGTCAGATACGCCTTCCACCGCAGCCGGTCGACGTCGGTGGTCCGGCGCAGTCCTTCGAGGAAGTCCTCGGAGATGCGGGCCGGCCCCTGGGTCTCCCGGTTGATGTTGATCCAGAACGCCTCTGATTCGATCAGCCCACCCCGGCGGCCCTCGATGCGCACCCGCATCTCGCACCATCGGTTGGAGGTTCCGGAACACCAGCGCCGCAACCGCAGCATGTCCTTGAACTCGATGGGCTCGATCATGTCCATCATCGTGCGGCGCACGATCCACAGCGGGTGAGTCTCCTCGTAGCCCATCTCGCGCAGTTGGTCCGAGCCGATGTCCTGGATGTGACGGGTGGCGGCGTCGAACTTCAGCCGGCCCGCGCGGTCGACGTCGGCGACGCGCAGTGGCCACTCGATGTCGAACACGTCGGGATGCGGGTCGGGGACGGGCATCATCGCCTTGCCCAGCCCGAAAACCTGACTGCTGGGCGCCACGCCCCCGTCGCCGCGCTCCTGCCCGCCGGTGCTCACGTTCGTGATACTGCCACAACGCCTGGCGGTGCCAATCCTGCGAACCTGACCTTCGCAAGCTAGCTATCCTTCTGACGTGGGCAAAACCTTCGTCGGATCACGTGTGCGCCAGCTTCGGAGCGAACGCGGCTTCAGCCAGGCCGCACTCGCCCAGATGCTCGGCATCTCCCCTAGCTACCTCAACCAGATCGAGCACGACGTCCGCCCACTGACGGTCGCGGTGCTGCTGCGCATCACCGAGGTCTTCGGCGTCGACGCCACGTTCTTCGCCTCCCAGGACGACACCCGCCTGGTCGCCGAGCTTCGGGAAGTGGCCATGGATCGCGACGTCGGGATCGACGTCGACGTCTCGGAAATCGCCGACCTCGTCAACACCCACCCCACCCTGGCGCGGGCAATGGTCAACCTGCATCGGCGCTACCGCCTGACCACCACTCAGCTGGCGGCGGTCACCGAGGACCGGTTCGCCGACGGAAGCGGTAGCGGTTCGATAACCATGCCGCATGAAGAAGTCCGGGACTACTTCTATCAACACCAGAACTACCTCCACGAACTCGACACCGCCGCAGAGGAACTCACCGTCCGAACCGGGATGCACCGAGCCGATCTGGCCCGCGACCTGTCCGAACGGCTCAGCGCGGTGCACGACGTGCGCATCGTCAAGCGCATCGGCCGCGGCGACAACCTGCTGCACCGCTTCGACCCCCAGACCAAGACGCTGGAGATCAGCGGCCACCTGTCGTCGGGTCAGTACGTCTTCAAACTGGCCGCCGAGTTGGCCTACCTCGAGTTCGGCGAACTCATCGAGGGCATGGTCGCGGCCGGCAACTTCACCAGCGCCGAGTCCCAGACGTTGGCCCGGCTGGGCATGGCCAACTACTTCGCGGCCGCTACGGTGTTGCCCTACCGCCAGTTCCACGAAGTCGCCGAGAACTTCCGCTATGACGTCGAACGACTGTCGGCGTACTACGCGGTGAGCTACCAGACCATCTCCCACCGGCTGTCGACGTTGCAACGCCCGTCCATGCGCGGCGTGCCGTTGTCGTTCGTCCGCGTGGACCGAGCCGGCAACATGTCGAAACGCCAGTCCGCCACCGGTTTTCACTTCTCCTCCAGCGGCGGTACCTGCCCGCTGTGGAATGTCTACGAGACGTTCGCCAATCCCGGCAAGATCCTGGTGCAGATTGCGCAGATGCCCGACGGCAGGCACTACATGTGGGTGGCCCGCACGGTCGAACGGCGAGCGTCACGCTATGGGCAGCCCGGCAAGACCTTTGCGATCGGGTTGGGTTGCGAACTGCGGCACGCGCACCGGCTCGTCTACTCCGAGGGCCTCGACCTGTCCAGCGAGGTCGGCACCCCGATCGGAGCCGGCTGCCGGGTCTGCGAGCGGGACAACTGCCCGCAGCGCGCCTTTCCCGCCCTGGGCCGTGCGCTCGATCTCGACGAACACCGCAGCACCGTGTCGCCGTATCTCGTCAAGCAGCCCTGACCGACATGGCGAAATTGCCGCCGCTCAGGGCTTTGAACAGGTCGTAGGCTCGAAGGCGTGTCACTCGACGTCGACCCAGCCGAGCTCCGCGCGCTCGGTGGACAATTCACCGACCTCGGCAATGGTCTGCAGGCTGCGGTGGCGCCGATGACGCCGGGTCCAGACAATCAACCGAGTTCGGCCGCGGTCACCGAGGTGGCCGCGAGCGCCGATCACCTGACCCGAGTCGCCGGGTTCCGGGTGAGCGGATACGGCAACAACTTCGGGCGCGCCGCCACGTCCTACGAATCGGCCGACGAGGCAGCCGCCCGCCAGCTCGACGGCACGACCAGGCCCGGCGGGTAACGCGGCCGATGGTCGACATGCCGACCCGGTCGCAGCTCGAGGCATGGACGACCGCCCATCTGGAACAGGCCGCCAGTACGTGGGACCAGCGCGCCCAACTCATCGGTCAGCAGTACGACAAGGCGATGAGCGCGCTCAACGGCATCCGATGGAACGGCGCCGCCGCCGACCAAGCCCGCGATCGGCTCTACCGCGACCTCGTCGACATGCGGCGCGCCGAAGATCTGCTCCACCAGGCCGCGCAAACCGCCCGCAACGGTGCGAACGGCATTGCCTCCGCCAAGCAGGCTGCGCTCGGGGCGATCGGGAACGCCGAGTTCCTGCTGTTCAGGGTGAGCAACGACCTACGGGTCACCGACCGGCTGCCCGGGATTTTCAGCCCATTCCTATGGCTGCGGCAACTGCAGGCCCAGGCGTTGGAGTCCGACATCCGCGCCAAGGCGCTCCAGGTGGCCGCGACGGACGAAGACGTCGGCAACGCGCTCAAGAAGGTCTCGGACTCG
>JAHFVB010000069.1 GCA_023264755.1 Mycobacterium sp.
TGACCGGCAGCCCCCTGGACAGGAGAGACATCAGTGACGTACACGATTGCCGAACCCTGCGTCGACATCAAAGACAAGGCGTGCATCGAGGAATGCCCAGTCGACTGCATCTACGAGGGCGCACGCATGCTGTACATCCACCCCGACGAGTGCGTGGACTGCGGCGCGTGCGAGCCGGTCTGCCCCGTCGAGGCCATCTACTACGAGGACGACGTCCCCGACCAGTGGTCGAGCTACACCCAGTACAACGCGGACTTCTTCGCTGAGCTCGGCTCCCCGGGCGGCGCCAGCAAGGTCGGCCAGACCGACAACGACCCCCAGGTCATCAAGGACTTGGCCCCGCAGGGCGAGGAGAGCTGAGCGAAGCGAAGCCGACCGGCCGACCTGGAGTAGGTACGCCCAGGTCTGTCTCGGCGCGCTTGCCGGTATTCCCCTGGGACACGCTGGCCGACGCAGCGGCCAACGCGCGCGCCCATCCGGACGGCATCGTCGACCTCTCGGTCGGCACGCCCGTGGACGAGGTCGCCCCCGTCATCCGGGACGCCCTCGCCGCCGCCAGTAGCGCGCCGGGCTACCCCACCACCGCGGGCACGCCCGCACTTCGGCGCGCGGCGGTAGCTGCCCTGCAGCGTCGTTACGGCATCACCGGACTGGCCGACGACGCGGTCCTGCCGGTCGTCGGCACCAAGGAACTCATCGCGTGGCTGCCGACCCTGCTGGGGCTCGGAGCCGACGACGTCGTCGTGGTGCCAGAACTGGCCTACCCGACGTACGACGTCGGTGCCCGCCTGGCCGGCGCCCAGGTGCTGCACGCGGATTCGCTGACCCAGCTGGGTCCGCGCTCGCCGCAGCTGGTGTACGTCAATTCGCCGAGCAACCCCACCGGCGCCGTGCTCGGCGTCGACCACCTCCGCAAGGTCGTGGGCTGGGCGCGGGAGCGTGGTGCGTTGGTGGCCTCCGACGAGTGCTACCTGGGCCTGGGCTGGGAGGCGGAGCCGGTCTCGGTGCTACACCCCTCGGTGTGCGACGGCGACCACTCGGGACTGCTTGCGGTGCACTCGCTGTCGAAGACGTCCTCGCTGGCCGGGTACCGCGCCGGGTTCGTCGCCGGCGCCCCCGCCGTGGTGGCCGAGTTGCTCGCGGTGCGCAAGCACGCGGGCATGATGGTGCCGACGCCGGTGCAGGCCGCGATGGTGGCCGCCTTGGACGACGACGCCCACGAACAGGACCAGAAGGAGCGCTACCGGCGGCGTCGGGGCGTGCTGCTCGCGGCCGTCCGGGAGGCGGGGTTCACCGTCGAACACTCCGAGGCAGGGCTCTACCTGTGGGCCACCCGCGGGGAGCCTGGTCGCAAGACGGTGTCCTGGCTGGCCGACCGGGGGATCCTGGTGGCCCCCGGCGAGTTCTACGGTCCGCGCGGCGCCGACTTCGTGCGAATCGCGCTGACCGCGACGGACGAGCGGATCGACGCCGCCGCGGCGCGGCTGGCCGCATAGCATCTGCCCCGCCTCGGCCCCCCGGCGCAGAAGGGGGAGGCTCAGCGGGTGGCTCGCAGGCTCAGCGAGAGCACCAGCCGCACCTCGGGATCGGCCAGCGACGTGCCAAGCGCCGCTTCGATGCGCCGCACTCGATAGCGCACCGTGTTGGGATGGACGTGCAGCCAGGATGCGGCCGCTGCCACGTCGCCGAAGCTGTCGAGATAGGCCCGTAGCGTTTCGACCAGCGTCGGGTCCTTGGCCCGCAGTTCCAGTACCCGCGGATCGATCAGCCGCTCGTCGGCGCCGATCATCGTCACGATCTCGTCGAGCAGCACGGTGGTGCGCGACTCCGCCAGCGAGGTCACCTGGTCGATGGCGCCGGGGTGTCGCTCGGCGGTGTCGAGCACGCGATCCACCTCGCCACGGGCCGCGGCGACGCCGTCGAGTCCGGTTGGGGGAGTGGCGATCACCGCCCGCAGCTCGATCCCGAGCTCGGCGCGCAGCGCAGCGATGGTGCCCCGGATCCACGACGTCACCGACGAGGCCTTACCGGTGTGCGGGAACAGCACGTAGACGCGCGACTCGTCGGCAACGACCTGAGCGTCGGGGCGAAAGGCGCTGGCGCTCAGGGCGAGTACGTCGACCAGCCGGTTCGGGAGGCCGCCGGATCCGTCGAACCCGATGACTGCCACGCGGCCGTCGGTGACGATGCCGAGCTCGCGGGCCGCGGCCGCGACGTCGACCTCTCGGTCGCGCAGCCCCAGCAGCTCCTGCGCCCGCACCGTGTGGGTGGACGGTGTCGCCGCCAGCCGCGACATGATCCTGGCGGCCAAGACGGCCGCTCCGCGCAACACGTCATCGGCGTCCTCGGCCAGGGGGCGGCTGCCCTCCTGGAGCCAGATGGTGCCTGCGAACGCGGGCCCGCGGCGGCGGTCGGAGGGCGGCAGCTGAATGCCGACGGCGCGGCGGGGCCGCAGGCCGAGTTCGGGCCGGGCGTCGACGCGGACCACGTCACCGGTGGCGCGCAGGGCGTCGAAGATGCCCGCCCGACCTATCCAGGCGAGGTGCTCGGGCGGCCCGGCCCGGCCGAGGATCGACAGTCGGCGCAACTCGTCGGCCTCTTCGTTGGAGGCCGAGTATGCGAGCACGTGTGACTGGGCGTCTTCGATGCTGACCATGCCGTGGCTGCGGTCGGCGATGGACTGCGCCAGGCCGAACAGGTCGGTGCTCGAGTCGTACAGCGGGTCGGCCCGGTCGCCGTGGTGTTCGAAGACGTGGTCGACCAACCGGTACAGCCGTTCCCACCGGGCCCTGGGTTCGACGGCCACCACCGCGGTGCCGGCGGCGACGGCACGCGTGACGACCTCCTCGGACGGTTCCTTGAGGAAGATGGCCGCCGGGGTGCGGAGGGTCAGTTGTTGGGTGAGCCATGCGACCGCGTCGTGGGCGCCGATGCCGAGCAGCAGGAAGACATCGGCCGCGCCCGCGCTGGCGGCCAACCCGAGTCGGACGTCGTCGGCGTCGATCAGTGCCGCGGATGCGACCGGGAGGTCCAACCCTCGGGGCGCCTCGACGAGCGTCACCATGGTCGCGTCCAGCGCCAACAGCAGCTGGCCAAGCCCGACGCCCGCCTTCTTCATCTAGCCGATCCTACTAGCCACACCGCCGAGCTTTGGCCAATCGGCCAACGGTTGGGGGCCCTGCGCGCGGGACGCTAATGGCATGGACGCCATCACCGATGTCCCGCTGCCGGTCAACGAACCGGTCT
The DNA here is from genome assembly GCA_023264755.1 of Mycobacterium sp. Lineage (GTDB taxonomy): Bacteria > Actinomycetota > Actinomycetes > Mycobacteriales > Mycobacteriaceae > Mycobacterium. The sequence continues at coordinate 3,247 of JAHFVB010000069.1, forward strand.
ACGAATACGCCCCGCATTCCCCCGAACGCGCCCGCCTGTCGCGCGCCCTCGAGGAGCTGGCTCGCGAGCCCATCGACCTGCCGCACGTGATCGGCGGCCAGCGCCACCTGGGTGCCGGCGAGCGCATCGACGTCGTGCAGCCACACCGGCACGCCGCGGTGCTCGGCACGCTCACCAACGCCACCCACTCCGAGGCCGGGGCCGCGGTCGAGGCGGCCATCGCCGCGAAGGACGCCTGGGCCGACACGCCGTTCGACGAGCGGGCCGCAGTGTTCCTCCGCGCCGCCGACCTGTTGGCCGGCCCATGGCGTGCGAAGCTGGCCGCCGCGACCATGCTGGGCCAGTCCAAGACGGCCTACCAGGCCGAAATCGACTCGTCGTGCGAACTGATCGACTTCTGGCGGTTCAACGTGGCCTTCGCCCGGCAGCTGATGGCACAGCAGCCGGTCAGCGCGCGCGGGGTGTGGAATCGCACCGACTACCGTCCGCTCGAGGGGTTCGTCTACGCCATCACCCCGTTCAACTTCACCGCGATCGCGGGCAACCTGCCCACCGCGCCCGCGCTGATGGGCAACACCGTGGTGTGGAAACCGTCGGTCACGCAGACGTTTTCGGCGTACCTGACCATGCAACTGCTCGAGGCGGCCGGGCTTCCGCCTGGAGTGATCAACCTGGTCACCGGCGACGGCTACGCGGTGTCGGACGTGGTGCTGGCCGATCCGCGGCTGGCCGGCATCCACTTCACGGGTTCGACCGCCACCTTCCAACACCTGTGGCGCGAAGTCGGCTCCCACATCGACCGCTACCGCACCTATCCGCGGCTGGTCGGCGAGACCGGCGGCAAGGACTTCGTGCTGGCGCACTCGTCGGCCCGTCCGGACGTGTTGCGTACGGCCCTGATTCGGGGTGCCTTCGACTACCAGGGGCAGAAGTGCTCGGCGGCATCGCGGGCGTTCGTCGCGCGCTCGGTATGGCAACGCATGGGCGACGAACTCCTTGGCGCCACCGAGGCACTGCGCTACGGCGACGTCACCGACCTGTCCAACTACGGCGGGGCGTTGATCGACGAGCGGGCCTTCGCCAAGAACGTGAAGGCCATCGAACGGGCCAAGAGCGCACCCGGGGTGACCGTCGCCGCCGGCGGTGAATACGACGACGGCGAAGGCTATTTCGTCCGTCCGACGGTGCTGCTGTCCGACGACCCCACCGACGAAGCCTTCCGCGACGAGTACTTCGGGCCGATCCTCGCCGTCCACGTGTTCGACGACGACCGGTGGGACGACATCCTCGGGATCGTCGACGCTGGGACCAAGTACGCCTTGACCGGCGCGGTGATCGCCGACGACCGGGCCGCGGTCCTGTCCGCCGAACGCCGACTGCGCAACGCGGCGGGCAACTTCTACGTCAACGACAAGCCGACCGGTGCCGTCGTGGGGCAGCAGCCGTTCGGCGGGTCCCGGGCCTCGGGCACCAACGACAAGGCGGGCTCGGCGCTGAACCTGCTGCGCTGGACGTCCCCCCGCTCGATCAAGGAGACGTTCGTCCCGCCGACCGAGCACCGCTACCCGCACATGGAGGACTAGCCCCATGACCACGTCGTCGGCGCTTCGCACCAGCGCTCATCGCACCTTCCAGCGGGTGGCTCGCCCGGCCATCCTCGCCGCTGCGCGCAGCGACGGGTTGCGGCGCACGGCGGAACGGCTGCCGGTGACCCGTGACGTGGTGCACCGCTTCGTACCCGGCGAGACCAGTGCCGAGGCCTTGAGTTCGGTGGCCGCACTGCGGGATTCGGATCGGTTCGTCTCCATCGACTACCTGGGCGAGGACGTCGGCGATGCCGAATCGGCCAACGCGACCAGGCGGGCCTATCTCGAGCTGCTGGGGGCCCTCGAACAGCGGCCCGAGCCCGGTGCCGGGCCCCGCCCGCTGGAGGTCTCACTCAAGTTGTCGGCGCTGGGGCAGGCGCTGCCGCGCGACGGCGAGCAGCTCGCGCTGGAGAATGCCCGTGCCATCTGCGCGAAGGCCGAGACCGCCGGTGTGTGGGTGACCGTCGACGCCGAGGACCACACCACCACCGATTCGACGCTGTCCATCGTCCGCGAGCTGCGGACGGACTTCCCGTGGCTGGGCACGGTGCTGCAGGCCTACCTCAAGCGCACCGAGGCCGACTGTGCGGAGTTCGCGGCCTCCGGCGCGCGAATTCGGTTGTGCAAGGGCGCCTACGACGAACCCGCGACGGTGGCGTTCCGCAACGGCGACGACGTCACGGACTCCTACCTACGCTGCCTGCGCGTGCTGATGGCCGGCGCGGGCTATCCGATGGTGGCGTCGCACGATCCGGCGATCATCGCCGCGGTACCCGAACTGACGCGCGAATTCGGCAGGGGGGTAGCCGACTTCGAGTATCAGATGCTCTACGGCATCCGGGATGCCGAGCAGCGTCGGCTGGCCGACGAGGGCAACCACGTCCGCGTGTACGTTCCCTTCGGTACCCAGTGGTACGGCTACTTCGTGCGCAGGCTCGCCGAACGGCCGGCCAACCTGACGTTCTTCCTGCGGGCCCTGGCCGAACGACGGCACTGAGCTGCTCGGCGCGGTCACCTCACCCCGATCGCAGCCCACGGCCAGGCCGGTGCCCTAGGCTGGCGGACTGCGTCCCCAGGAGGTGGAGATGACCGGCCCAGGCCCGGGTGCCGAACAGCAGCGCATCGACGGATTCGGGCGCCTCGACCTGGGCCTGCGCCAGGCCAGCGATTGGTACCTCTGGGGTCCCTACGTCAGCGACCGGCAGTGGGGCACCGTCCGGGAGGACTACAGCACCGACGGTGACGCCTGGACTTACTTTCCGCACGACCACGCCCGGTCCCGCGCCTATCGCTGGGGTGAGGACGGACTGGCCGGCTGGTGCGACATCGAACAACGGCTGTGTCTGTCGTTGGCGCTGTGGAACGGCCGCGACGCCACGCTCAAGGAACGCGCCTTCGGGGTCAACGGCCACGAGGGCAACCACGGCGAGGACGTCAAGGAGTACTGGTGGTATCGCGACGCCGTGCCCAGCCACGCCTGGAACACCTGGCGTTATCACTATCCGCAGCAGGCGTTCCCCTACGAGCAACTGCTGGACGAGAACCGCAAGCGCGGACGGCTCGACCCGGAGTACGAGTTGCTCGACACCGGCATCTTCGACGACGACAGGTACTGGGTCGTCGACGTGACCTACGCCAAGGCCGGTCCGACGGACACCCTCATGACGATCGACGTCACCAACGCCGGACCCGAGGCCGAGGAACTGCACGTGCTGCCGACCCTGTGCTTTCGCAACACATGGTCCTGGGACCAGCGGGACCGGCCGGCGAACCAGCTGAGTGCTACGGCGGACGGGACCGTCGCACTCGAGCATCCCTTCCTCGGCCCACTCGAAGTCATCTGCGGCACCGACCCCGTCGGCGCCCGCCCCGAACTCCTGTTCTGCGACAACGACACCAACGTCGCCAGGCTCTACGGCATCGAGGCGACTACTTCGTGGCCGAAGGACGGCATCAACGACCACGTGGTCTCCGGCGCCGCCACCGTCAACCCGGCGCGGCGAGGCTCCAAGTGCGCCGCCTGGTACCGGCTAGTGGTCGCACCGGGACAGACCGTCCAACTGCGGTTGCGGCTGCGGCCGACGGGCGCCGAACCCGTTGCGGCAAGCGCGTTGTCGGACGACTTCACCAGGGTGCTCGAGGTGCGCAGGGCCGAGGCCGACGAGTACTACGCGGCGCTGACCCCCGAGGGGGCCGGACCCGACGAAGCGGCCGTGATGCGCCAGGCGTTCGCAGGACTGTTGTGGAGCAAGCAGTTCTACCACTACGACGTGGCGCGGTGGCTCGAGGGCGACCCCGGTCAGCCACCACCGCCGCCGGGGCGCAAGGACATCCGCAACGGGCAGTGGCGCAACTTCCAGGCGCTGGACATCATGTCGATGCCCGACACCTGGGAGTACCCGTGGTTCGCGGCCTGGGATCTGGCGTTCCAGTGCGTGGCGCTGACCCACGTCGACCCGGCGTTCGCGAAGTACCAACTGAGCCTGTTGTGCCGGGAATGGTTCCAGCACCCCAACGGCGCGTTGCCCGCATACGAATGGGACTTCAGCGACGTGAATCCGCCGGTGCAGGCGTGGGCCGCACTCGAGATCTTCGCCATCGACGGCGGCCGCGACCTCGACTTCCTCAGCCGGATCTTCGACAAGCTGCTGGTCAACTTCACGTGGTGGGTGAACCGGGAGGACGCCGACGGCTCGAACATCTTCGAGGGCGGCTTCATGGGGCTGGACAACATCGGCCCCATGAACCGCAGCCACCTGCCGATCGACGGGGTGCTCGAACAGTCCGACGCCACGGGCTGGATGGCCACCTATGCGTTGTGGATGGCGATGATCGCCACGATCCTGCAGGTGTCCGGCCACCGGCCCGCCGTCGACCTGGTGCAGAAGTTCCTCGAACACTTCGCGGGCATCGCCGAAGCCCTTGACCTGGTAGGGGTCTGGGACGAAGAGGACGGGCTGTTCTACGACCGCATCGTGACTCCCGACGGCAAGGCAAGGCCACTGCGGGTGCGGTCGATCGCCGCCGTCATCCCGCTGCTGGCGGTCGCCGTCGTGGACGACTCGGCGCTGGACCTGACCCTGGTGACCAACAAGCGGTTCGCGAGCTACCTGCGGCGCCAACAGGGTCGCCGGGACGACGGACTTCATGCCGGCGGGATCCTGCACGGCAAGCCCGGTCAACGCCAGATCCTGGTGGGGGTGACTAGTCCCGACCGGGTGCGCAGAGTGTGCGAGAAGCTGCTCGACCCCGCCGAGTTCCTCTCGCCGCACGGGCTTCGGTCGTTGTCGGCCTACCACCGGGACCACCCCTACGAGATCGAAATCGAAGGCGTCCGTGCGGGTATCGACTACGAACCCGCTGAGTCGACGACGCCGATGTTCGGCGGCAACTCGAACTGGCGTGGGCCGGTGTGGTTTCCGCTGAACTACCTGATAGCGCGGGCGTTGGAGCGCTACCACGAATTCTACGGCGACGACTTCACCATCGAATATCCCACCGGCTCAGGCTCGTTCACGACCCTCGAACTGGTCGCCGCCGATTTGTGGAAGCGACTGGTCGACCTGTTCCTGGTCGACGAGCACGGCCGGCGACCGTGCTACGGCGCGGTCGACCGGCTGCAGAGTGACCCGCGATGGCGCGAGGACGTGTTGTTCTTCGAGTACTTCCACGGCGACACCGGAGCGGGGCTGGGGGCCAGTCACCAGACCGGATGGACCGCGTTGGTGGCCGACGTCATCCGGCGCAGGCACGGCTCGTTGCCCTCACTCGGCGCGCTCATCGCGGGGCTGGTCCGGGTCGACCCCTAGTCCGACCGGGCCAGCCGCAGCAGCATCCAGGCCGCGATGGTCTGCGCGTCGGTGATGGTGCCGTCGACGATCATCGCCTCGAGCTGCGCACCGGTGAACCACTCGCTGCGCATGTCCTGCTCTTCGGGCTCGCGTTCGTGGTCGCCCTCGGTGAGGCCGGTGGCCAGGAACACCCAGCCGCGTTGACTGCTCATGCCGGGTGCGACGTCCAGTTGCCCGAGCACCTGCATCGACTCTGCACGCAGCCCGGTTTCCTCGCGAAGTTCGCGGGCGGCCAGTTCTTCTGGCGTGGGCTGCGTGCCGTCGGGGGACTCCGGCGCGGTGCCTTGCGGAAACTCCCAGCGCCGCAGCCCAATCGGATAGCGGAACTGTTCGACGAGCGCGTACCTGTCGGCGTCCTGAGCGACGATCAACGCGTAGGTCGGCTTCTCGATGACGCCGTAGATGCCGAGGCTGCCGTCGGCCCGGCGGATGTCGTCTTCGCGGACGGTCATCCACGGGTTGCGGTACACCTCACGCGACGCGACGCACTCGAACGGATCCACCGGTCCAGTATCGCCGAGTCAGTGGGCGGGTAACGTCGCAGGCGTGTTGCTGGCCTCGTTGAACCCCGCCTCCGTCGCTGCCGGTCACGACCTCGCCGACGCCGTGCGCGTCGACGGCGCCACGCTCAGTCGCAGTGACCTCGTCGGTGCGGCGACCTCGGTGGCCGAACGCGTCGGCGGCGCGCAGCTGGTCGCGGTGCTCGCGGCGCCGACCGCGACGACGGTGCTGGCCGTCACCGGGTGTCTGATCGCCGGCGTGCCGTTCGTCCCCGTACCCCCGGACGCAGGGGTCGCCGAAAGGCGCCACATCCTCGCCGACTCGGGCGCCCAAGCGTGGCTCGGCGAGGTCCCCGACGACGCCGAGGGCCTCCCGCACGTGCCCGTGCGACTGCACGCGCGGTCGTGGCACCGCTACGCCGAGCCGGATCCGCGGACCGCCGCCATGGTCATGTACACGTCGGGCACCACCGGCCCACCCAAGGGCGTGGTCATCAGCAGGCAGGCCATCGCCGCCGACATCGACGCGCTGGCCCAGGCCTGGCAGTGGACGCCAGACGACACCCTGGTCCACGGCTTGCCGATGTTCCACGTGCACGGGTTGGTGCTGGGGCTGCTCGGCTCGTTGCGGATCGGAAATCGCTTCGTGCACACCGGACGGCCGACCCCGGCGGCCTATGCCGCGGCGCAGGGCTCGCTCTACTTCGGCGTTCCGACGGTCTGGTCGCGCATCGCCGCCGATACGCAAGCCGCACTGGCGCTGTCGTCGGCGCTACTCTTGGTCTCCGGCAGCGCCGCGCTACCGGTGCCGGTGTTCGACGAGCTCGTCCGGCTCACCGGCCACGCCCCGGTCGAGCGCTACGGCAGCACCGAGTCACTCATCACGCTCAGCACGCGGGCCGACGGTGAACGCAGGCCGGGATGGGTGGGCCTGCCCCTGGCCGGCGTGACCACCCGCCTGGTCGACGACGACGGGTCCGTGCTGCCACACGACGGGCAAACCATTGGGCGCCTGCAGGTTAAGGCGCCGACACTGTTCGACGGCTACCTGAACCGGCCCGACGCCACGGCCGAGGCGTTCGACGGGGACGGGTGGTATCGCACCGGCGACGTGGCCGTGGTCGACGGTGACGGCATGCACCGCATCGTCGGCCGGGAGTCGGTCGACCTGATCAAGTCCGGCGGCTACCGCATCGGGGCGGGAGAGATCGAAACGGCGTTGCTGGGTCACCCCGGGGTCTCCGAGGTCGCAGTCGTCGGGATGCCCGACGACGATCTGGGCCAACGCATCGTCGCATTCGTCGTCGGCGAAGCGTCGCCGCAGACCCTCATCGACTATGTGGCCGAACAACTCTCGGCACACAAGCGGCCGCGCGAAGTGCGCATCGTCGAGGCCCTGCCCCGCAACGCCATGGGCAAGGTCATGAAGAAGGAACTGACGCGGGGAGGTTGACGTGGCACTGAAGTTCACCGAGCTCTGCCTGGACGCCTCGGACGTCGACGCCCTCGCGCAATGGTGGTCCGACGTGCTCGGCTGGCCCAAGGAGCCCACCGACGACGGCGACGTGATCCTGCGGGCCCCCGCCGGAGCAGGCCCGGACTGGCTCTTCCTGGCCGTGCCCGAGGGCAAGACGGTCAAGAACCGCATCCACTTCGACTTCACGCCCGACGACCAGCAGGCCGAGGTGGCCCGCCTCGTCGCGTTGGGCGCGCGCCCCGTGGACATCGGTCAGGGGGAGCAGTCGTGGGTGGTGCTCGCCGACCCGGAGGGCAACGAGTTCTGCATCCTGGCCGCAGAGGGCTGACGCGCGGGGGTGCTTCACCGGCGCCTCCCAGGCTGCGATGCCAGGATGTCGGTGTGCGTCGACTCGGGGGCTTGCTGGTCAGCGTCGGCGTGCTGGCCGCCTGCGCTGCGCCGGTGCCGGAACCGGCCCAGCCGCCGCAGACGCCGCCGATGGGGTGGAACTCGTGGAACTCCGGCATCCCGCTCACCGAGCGGACGGTAGAGGAGACCATCGACGCGATGGTGTCCTCGGGCCTGCGCGACGCGGGTTATCGCTACGTCAACCTGGACGCGGGCTGGGCGGCGTCGACGCGTGACGGCGACGGCAACCTGCGGGCCGACCCGGATCGGTTCCCACACGGCATCGCGCAACTGGCGGCCTACGCCCACGAGCGCGGCCTACTGCTGGGCATCTACCACAGCCCGTTCAACGAGGGCTGCGGCCAGGACCCACGCATCGGTGCCGCCGGACACGAAACGGCCGACGCCCGCACCTTCGCCTCCTGGGGTGTGGACTACCTGAAGTACGACTGGTGTCGGCTCGACGCCGGCCACGCCGAACAGGTGAAGTACTTCGCAGCGATGCGAGATGCCTTGCGTGCCAGCGGCCGTCACATCCGCTACAGCATCAACCCCAATAGTTCCGGTGACCCCGAGGCAGGCTCGGAATACGACTGGTCCCACATCGCCGACGTCAGCCGTGACGCGATGGACCTGGTGCCAGCGTGGGGGGACGAGCAGCTGTGGGCCGGCGGCCTGGCGGGAGTCAGCCAGGCGTTCGCGGCCGCGGGTCCGGCGGCGCCGCACGACGGCCCCAAACACGTCAACGACCCCGACATGCTGGTGGTCGGCATTCGGTGGGCGGACTTCGTCACCGGACACCCCACGATGTCGCTGGGACCGCAGCGCCCCGACCTGACCGACACCGAGCAGCGCGCGCACTTCTCGTTGTGGGCGATGCTGGCCGCTCCGCTGCTGGCGGGCAACGACGTACGCTCGATGACCGACCAGACCCGGACCATCCTGACCAACCGCGAGGTCATTGCGGTCGACCAGGATCCGCTGGTGTTGCAGGGCATTCCGCTGCGCCGCGACCCGCGGGTGATCGTGAAGCCACTGGCCGACGGATCGATGGCGGTGGCGCTGTTCGACTCGGACGCCGCGCCGGTCTCGATTCGGACCGACGCCAGCACCATCGGGCTACCCGCGGCGGCCTGCTACGCGGTGCGCGACCTGTGGAGCCACACCGATTCGACCACCCCGGGGCCCGTCGAGCAGACGGTCCCCGCGCACGGCGTCGCGATGCTGCGGATATCGCGCTGCCGCTAGTCCTCAGTTTGCGTGCAGGGCCTCGTTGAGCGTGATGCCGCTGCCGTCGCGGGCGACGACCTCGACCGCCCCGGACACCGAATTGCGGCGGAACAGAAGGTTGTTCGCACCGGACAGGTCCTTCGCCTTCACGGTCTGGCCGTCCGACGTCGTCACCTTGGTGCCGCCGGTGACGTAGAGGCCGGCCTCGATGACGCAGTCGTCACCCAGTGAGATGCCCAGGCCAGAATTGGCGCCCAGCAGGCACCGCTTGCCCACCGAGATGACTTCCTTGCCGCCGCCGGACAGCGTGCCCATGATCGACGCGCCGCCGCCGATGTCGGAGCCGTCGTCGACGACCACGCCCGCCGAGATCCGACCCTCGACCATCGACGTGCCCAGCGTGCCGGCATTGAAGTTC
>JAHFVB010000070.1 GCA_023264755.1 Mycobacterium sp.
GGCACTCAGATCGGAAAGGTCACCGACGTGGTGCCCACCGAGCGGGGCGTCAAGGCCACGATGAGCATCGACGACCACTTCAAGATCCCGGTCGACGCCTCGGCGAACGTCCACTCGGTGTCGGCGATCGGCGAGCAGTACCTGGACCTGGTGTCGACGGCCGACCGGCCGGGCAAGTACCTCAGCCCGGGTTCGACGGTGGCCACCGGTTCGGTACCCAGCGAGGTGGGCCCGGCGCTCGACGCCGCCAACAATGGGCTCGCGGCGTTGCCGAAGGAGAAGATCGACGCGTTGCTGACGGAGACGTCGCAAGCGGTCGGCGGGCTGGGCCCCGCGCTGCAACGCCTGGTGGACTCGACGACTGCCATTGCCAGCGACTTCAAGGACAACCTCGGCCAGGTCGACGACATCATCAACCACTCGACGCCGATCCTGAACAGTCAGGTCGACTCCGGGGACGCCATCTCGCAGTGGGCGCGAAATCTCAACGTCATCGCCGCGCAGACGGCCCAACAGGACGGTGCGCTGCGCAGCGGCTTGCAGCAGGCTGCGCCGACGGCCGATCAGCTCAATTCCGTCTTCGGCGGCGTGCGGGATGCGCTGCCACAGACGTTGGCGAACCTGGCGGTCGTCACCGACATGCTCAAGCGCTACCACGCGGGGCTCGAGCAGGCGCTGGTGATCTTGCCGCAGGGTGCGACGATTGCGCAGGCCGGCACCATCTTCGATGGCGAGGGGCTGCTCCACTTCGGGCTTTCCATCAACCAGCCGCCGCCATGTCTGACGGGCTTCCTGCCGGCCTCGGAGTGGCGGTCCCCGGCCGACACCTCCACCAAGCCGTTGCCCTCGGGGTTGTACTGCAAGATCCCGAAGGACTACCAGGGCAACGTCGTTCGTGGCGCCCGCAACTACCCCTGTGTGGACGTGCCCGGCAAGCGGGCCGCCACGCCTGCGGAGTGCCGCGACAACAAGCCGTACGAGCCGATGGGTACCAACCCGTGGTACGGCGACCCGAACCAGATCCTGACGTGCCCGGCGCCGGGAGCGCGCTGCGACCAGCCGGTCAAGCCCGGTTATGTCGTACCCGCTCCGTCGGTGAACAATGGGATGAACCCACTACCGGCCGATCAGTTGCCGCCGCCGCAGTCGCTGGCCCCGGTCAGCGACCCGCTGACAGCCCCTGGCCAGGGCAGCGTCAGCTGCAGTGGCCAGCAGCCCAACCCGTGCATCTACACTCCGGCAGGGGGGACCACGGCGATATACAGCCCGTCTAGCGGCACGGTCGTCGGGCCCGATGGAGTCAACTACTCCGTCACCAACTCAAGCGATCCAGGAGAAAACGGATGGAAGGAGATGCTGGCACCAGCCAGCTGAACCCCACCGAGGCGTCGGAGCAGTCCGACGTGCAATCCGCGACGACTCAAGATCAGCCCGCCGCCATCGGGTCGGACGGCGAAGCCGAATCCATCGATCCGTCAGCTCGCCGTGCCGAGCGGCTCGGCAGGGGCTGGTTCGTCGGGATATGCGCGGTGCTACTGCTCCTGACGGCGGGTGTCGGTGCGGGCGGCTACTTCGCCCTGCGCGCCCACGACGAGAGCGCGGCGGTCGCCCGCGAGGATGCGTTCGCGCTGCAGCGCGCCAAGGAGTGCGTGGCGGCAACGCAGGCCCCCGACGTGGCGACGTTGACGGCCAGCCAGTCGAAGATCATCGAGTGTGCGACCGGTGACTTCGCGGTGCAGGCCAATCTGTTCACCGGCATCCTGGTCGAGGCCTATCAGGCGGCCAACGTGGCGGTTCAGGTTTCCGACCTGCACGGGGCCGTCGAGAAGCACAACGACGACGGCTCGGTGGACGTGCTGGTCGCCGTGCGGGTGAAGGTGACCAACTCGCAGGCGGCCAACCAGGAGCAGGGCTACCGGCTGCGGGTGAAGATGGCTCCGGCCGATGGCACCTACAAGGTCGCAAGACTCGACCAGGTCACGTCGTGACGGTGGGGTTGGACGAGACTGTCGAGACCGACCAGGTCACCCCGGTTCGGTACGCGTCGTGGGGCGCCCGCTTCGGCGCGCTGGCCCTGGACGTATTGCCCGGGCTGGCCGTCGTCGCGACGCTGGCCGTGCTGGCCTACGCCACCAATCCGGATACCTGGCTGCGGTGGACGTTCGTCGCCGTCATCGCGGCGCTCGTGGTCGCTTTGGTGGTCAACCGCGTGCTGCTGCCGGCGTTGATCGGTTGGACCTTGGGTCGTGCGGTGGCCAACATCCGGGTGGTTCAGGCCAACGGGCAGCGGCCGGGCGTGCTCCGCGTCGCGGCCCGCGAGCTGGCCCATCTGATCGATACGGCCGCGGCGTTGGTCGGCTGGTTTTGGCCGAGCTGGGACGGCCGGCACCGGACGTTTGCCGACCTGCTGTTGCGCACCGAAGTACACGTCGTCGAGGCCCCCCAGCGCAACGTTCGCCGCATCGCGGCCGCCGTGCTGGTGGCTGGCGCGGTGCTGGCCGCCGCGGGGGCGGGGCTCGGATACGTGGTGGGGTATCGCCACGACCGGGCGGTGGCTCAGGCCACTGCGGAGCTGAGCGCGCAGGGGCCCCGGATCGTCGAACAAATGTTGAGCTACGGCAAGGACAGCATGGTCGACGACTTCGCCAGGGCGCAGGGCCTGGTCACCGACGGCTACCGGCCGCAGCTCATCGCGCAGCAAGAGGCCGTGCAGAAGGCCGGCGTGGTGGCCAACGAATACTGGGCGGTGAGCAGCGCCATGCTGCCCGACCCACCGGTCCAACCGGATCGCGGAGCGATGCTGGTGGCGCTGCAGGGGCAGCGCGGGGCGAGTCAGAACGACTTGAAGTTCCTGACCGCAACGGTGCGCGCGGACTTCGAGAAGGTCGACGGACGCTGGCGCGTAGCCAACCTCACGGTGCTGAAGAAGCCGCAGACGAACGCGCGCACTCAGTGAGCCCACGCCGCAAGCTCGACCCAAGCGACCGCGATTACTTCGCGGCCGCCCCACGACGACCGCTGCGGTGGGGACTGCCGGTCACCGCGATCGTTTCGGCGCTCGTCGTCGCAGCGGCCTTGGCGGGCAGCGTCTTCATGCTGATCGGCCACGAGCGTGACCGGCATACACAGGTCAGGGACGCGACGGCACTGGGCTGTGTACGGGCGTTCATGACGCAGTACACGACGTTGGATCCGTTCCATGCCAACGCCTATGCCGATCGGGTACTGGCCCAGGCCACCGGCGACTTCGCCAAGCAGTTCAAGGAGAAGCTGAACGAGATCGTCATCCAGGTCGCTCGGGCGGAGCCGACCGCGGGGTCGGTCGTCGAAGCCGGCGTGCAGCGCTGGAACGACAACGGCAGCGCCGATGTCCTGGTCGCCACCAAGATCTCGACCAAGACGCCCGACGAGAAGACCACGATCGAGAGTGGAAATCGTTGGGTGGTAACAACTATCGAGGAAGGGCAGCAGTGCAAGATCAGCCAACTGATTCAAGTGATCTGACCACCGACGACGACACTGCGGCCGTTCCCGAGGGCAAGGCCACCCGGCGGCACCGGATGCCGCGCCAGAAGCTGCGCCCCGCCGCGGCCGGTGACGCCGAGCCTGGACTGGAGCCGGAGCCGGAAACCGAGGAGGAGCTCGAGGGCTCCACCCTGCACGCGAGCTCGGAATCGGGCGTGGATTCGGAACCGGCCGCCGGCGAGCCGGAATCGGAGCCCGCCGAACAGGTTTCGGACGAGGCGGAGCCAGCCGAGCCGACAGAAGTGATCATGGTGGCGCATCGCCCTGCCGGCCGCAGGCTGAAGGTCGCGGCGCTCATCGCGGGCGTGCTGTTCGTCGCGGCGTCGGCGTTCGCGGGTGCGACGCTGCAGCCCTACCTCGTCGACCGGGCCGAGGTGCAGACCAAACTCGACGTCGCGCGCACGGCGCAGGCCGCCATCACGACGTTGTGGACGTACACGCCCGAGGACATGGACAAGTTGGGCGACCGGGCCGCCAAGTACCTCGGCGGCGACTTCGCCAAGGACTACAAGGACTACATCGCCCGCATCGTCGAGGCCAACAAGCAGGCGCAGATCTCGAACAGCACCCAGGTACTCGGGGCCGCCGTCGAATCGTTGACGCCGACGGAGGCCACCGCGATCATCTACACCAACTCCGTGGCGACCAGCCCGGTGACGAAGGGCATTCCGTCGCTGCGCTACCTGTCCTACCGGCTGCAGCTCGAACGCCGCGGCGGACACTGGCTCATCACCAGCATGACGGCCGTCACCTCGCTGGATCTGACCCCGCGCCTGTAGCCCTACGTCTGGCCCTACGTCCGTGAAATCGCCTGTCTCCCATCGACTGACGGTGGTGGGGCTGCTGCTGCTGACGTTCGCCACCGGGTTGGTGGACGCGGTGAGCGTGCTCAAGCTCGGGCACGTGTTCGTGGCCAACATGACGGGCAACGTGATCTTCCTGGGGTTCTGGTTCACTCCCCACTCCGGCGTGGACATGACCGCGGCCGTCGTCGCGTTCGTGTCATTCGTGACGGGCACGGTGCTGGGTGGCCGGCTGGCCCGGCATCTGGATCACGACGTCAGGCGGTGGCTGCTCGTCGCCTTCGGTCTGGAAGTCGTGGTGCTGAGCGTGTTGGCGGCGCTGGCGGGCAGTGGGGTGGTCGGCTACCAGGACCAGGGGAAGTTGGTGCTCATCGCGGGGCTGGCGCTGACCTTCGGCAGCCAGAACGCCACGGCACGTCAGTTCGGCATCCAGGAACTCAGTACCACCGTGCTGACCACGACCATCGTCGGCATTGGGTTCGACAGCAGGCTGGCAGGCGGCACCGGACACCGCGAGAAGCTTCGGTACACCGTGGTGCTGACCATGTGCGGCGGTGCCGTGGTGGGGGCCACTTTGACGCTGGTTGCCGTGGCGCCGGTGATCGCGCTCGCGGCCGTCGTGGTCGCCGTCAGTGCGGGCATCTTCGCGTTCGGGCCGGGCCAGGTCGGCGGAGCCGAGGATTAGGCCAGGTCGGCGGAGCCGACGGTTAGGCCGGGTCGGCGGAGCCGACGGTTAAGCCGAGTCGGCGTAACAGACGACTAGTCTGACGCTCATGCCATCCGTACTCGTGACTGGCGCGAGCCGGGGAATCGGGCGCTCGATCGCCGAACACCTCGCCGCCCAGGGCTGGGACGTCATCGCCGGGGTCCGCACGCAGCAGGACGCCGACGCCCTCACCGCCGTCAACCCGCAGCACATCTCCGCGGTCATCCTCGACGTCACCGACGACGCCGACCTGGCGCAACTCGAGGCGACGCTGCCCGCCGACCTGGACGCCGTGGTCAACAACGCCGGCATCGTGGTCAGCGGGCTGATGGAAACCTTGAGCAGCGATGAGTGGAGACGGCAGCTGGAGGTCAACGTCATCGGGGCGCTGGCGGTCACGCGCGCCGTGCTGCCTCGGCTGCGCCGGTCGAAGGGCCGGATCGTCTTCATCTCGAGCATCAGCGGGCGGGTGTCGGCGCCCGTCGTCGGCGCCTATTCGGCCTCGAAGTTCGCCCTCGAAGCCGCCGCCGACGCCATGCGAATGGAGTTGCGGCCGTGGGGGGTGTCCGTGGTGCTGGTCGAGCCAGCGCAGACCGATACGGACCTGTGGCGCAACGCAGACACGGTTGCCAGCGAGCTCGAGCAGGCGCTGTCAACGGCGCACCGTGCGCTGTACGCCAAGCACATCGCGGGGTTCAGGAAGTCCATCCCGATGTCCCAACGGCTGGCGGTGGCGGCGGAGCGGGTGGCCGAGGTCGTCGAGCAGGCCTTGACGGTGAAGCGCCCGCACGCCCGCTATGTCGTCGGCGTGGGCCCGAGACTGCAGGTGGCACTCGTGACCCACCTGCCGGCCCGGCTGCGCGACTTCGCGCTGCGCAAGATGTACGGCCAACCGTAACCAACCGGTGGTGACGCAGTTCGTCAAGCGAAATCCCCACGCTCCCAACGGTCTGTTCGGGTACGAGGCCGCGGGGTTGCGTTGGCTGGCGGCGGCGGACTCCGGGGTGCCGTGCGTGACGGTGCTGGGCCACGACGCGACCAGTCTGACTCTGTCGCGCGTGGAGGAGGTGCCGCCCGATGCCGGGACCGCCCACGAATTCGGAAATCGATTGGCCCGCACTCATGCCAGCGGCGCCTCCGCGTTCGGCGCACCGCCGGACGGGTGGACGCGGCCGGGATTCTTCGGGCCGATGAACAGCCCGCTGCCGATGTCGCTGACCGGACACGACAGCTGGGGCAGCTTCTACGCCCGCGAGCGGTTGGCGCCAATGGCCGAACGGGCCGCCGCGCAGCTCGACGGAGCACTTCGCCGAGACCTGGACCGGGTGATCGAGCGGTGTGCCACTGGCGCTTTCGATGACGACGACGGGCCGGCTCGATTGCACGGCGACTTGTGGAACGGCAACGTGATGTGGACCAGAACCGGCGCCGTGCTGATCGATCCGGCTGCCCATGGCGGGCACCGCGAGACCGATTTGGCGATGCTCGCGTTGTTCGGATGCCCGCACTACGACGCGGTGCTCACCGGATATCAGGAGCAGTGGCCGTTGCGGTCCGGATGGCGGGAGCGCATCGGGTTGCATCAGCTGTACCCGTTGCTGGCGCACGTGGTGTTGTTCGGTTCGGGCTACCTGCAGTCCGTGGCGGTGGCAACTGCAGGCGCGCTGGCCCAGAGGTGATCGGCTCAGGTGAAGGCGAGCCAGCTGGGCAGCGCGCGCTCACGGGAGTCGCACAACACCTGGTAGGTGTCGCAGGACCCCTTGGGGACCCCGGCGCCCGCCCACATCCCGCCGGTGTCGCGGCGGAGCACGATGGCCGACGAGCCGCCGCCGTCGAGCAGGATGGCGGTGTCGCTGCCCAGTCCTCGGAACAGATCCTGAACCTGGTCGGGGGTGTAGCTGCCACCCTGGAACACGTAGAGCTCGTCCCGGCCGCGCGCGTAGGCAAGCGCGGTGCGGGCGGCCGACGGACCGCCGTCGTTCATCTGCGCGGTGTCCCCGGGGGCGAGCAACCCGAGCCCGCTGACCGCGACGAACCTAGTGCCCTTGTCCATCAGGTCCTTGATCACCGGGGACGCGGCGTCGTAGTCGTTGGAGGACTTCGGCGAGATGACGAACGGGGCGCCACCCACCGGAAGGATCATCGTCGACAATGCGGTCCACACTTCGTCTCCGCCGGAGAGCGCCTGCTTGCCTGCGTAGGCGACCGTTCCCGTGACGGCGACGTTGGCATTGCCCTGACCGCGGGTGTTGTCGACGTAGGCGCCCAGCGGCGAGCTGCAGCCCGTCGACTTCCACGAGCCGCCCTTCTGGCCGCGTACGTCGAAGAAGTTGGCGTTGATGGCAATGGTCGGCTGTCCGAGCGCCTGCCAGGCCTGTAGCGGGCTGTAGGTCTCGGACGCTTGCCACAGGCCCTCGCTGGTCCGTGCGCCCGGACTCCGCTCGCACCGGGCCTGATATCCGGTGTGGGAGTCGACGAGCAGCCGGGGCGTGAGCCGTTGCGAGGCGCCCTTGATGATCATCAGGTGCCCGCCGTTGGTGAGCTCGTACCAGCTACCTGCGGCGTTGAGCATCGGTGCCGGGTTGCCGCTGCCGAAGTTGTAGACCAGGTACGAGCCGCGGGTGTTCGCGATCGCGGCCGACAGCAACTCTCGGCCATCGGCGGCCCGGGCGAAGGGAGCACCGGCCGTCGCGGTCGCGGCAGCGCAAACCACCGCGGTCGTCGCGGACGCGACGAATCGGCGGAGTTTCGCGGGTCGGTGCAGCATGGCAGCCCTTTCGGCAGACTTATCCGAAAGTAAACAATAATCACAGGAACCTCACTGTCAACTTTCATCACAGCTGAATCACGCTTCAGAGACGGCCGAATGACGTTGCCGGCTGGTCTTTTCCGGGGGCTGCCTCGGCAGAGGGGTGGAACGGGCGTCAAACGGGTATCTGGCGACCATGCCCACTGTGTCGCGAACATTCGCCGTAGCGCCCCCACCCACCAAGGTGATCGACTATCTGAAGGACTTCGGCAATGCCGAAGTCTGGGATCCCGGCACCCAGTCCTGCACCCGCACCGATGCCGGACCCATTCGCGAGGGCTCCACATGGCGCAACGTATCCAAGATCGTCGGCGTCACTGCGGAATTGACCTACACGTTGGACACGTTGAGCGACCACACGCTGGTATTCGTCGGCAAGAACGACTCATCGACGTCGGTCGACACGATCACTGTCGACCCCTCGGGTGCGGGCTCGGTCATCACCTATCAGGCCGACCTCGAAATGAAGGGTGCGGCGAAGCTGCTCAACCCCGCGATGAAGCTCGTCTTCGAGAAGCTGGCCAACGACACCGAAAAGCAGCTGACCAAGGTGCTCAACGGAATCTAGCGCGAGCGCTCATCCGGCACTCTGTTCTTCGCGCGAGCGCTCAACTGGCACTCTGTTCTTCGCGCGAGCGCTCATCACCGACCCGGCGGGGCCAGGCGATAGATCGCGTCGGCCTGGTCGTCGGTGATGTACACCGCGCCGTCGGGCCCGACGACCGCCGCGACGGGACGGCCCCACCGGGATCCGTCGGCCGCCTGAAAGCCGCCGACCAAGGTCTGCTGATTGCCCAGAGTGCCGTCGTGCCAAGGATAGAACGACACCTCGGGAGCCCGCGGCGGCTGGCGATTCCACGAGCCGTGCACGCCGACCAATGCGCCATGGGCATACGGTTCGGGCAGGGCGCCGTCGACGAAGCTCAGGCCGAGTGGGGCCGAGTGCGCGGGCATGCTCTGTTCGATGGGCGGTAGCGCCGCGCAGTCCAGCTTGCTCCCGTCGGCATTGGTCTGCACGTCGCGGATCAACGCCATGTTCGCAGGGCCGCCGTCGGGATTGCAGTAGGGCCAACCGAGTTCGCGGCCCGCAGTGACCTTGGCGATCGATTCGGGTGGGTGGTCGGCGACGTAGGCTCCGGTCACCTGCCCGTAGGACGGCCCCGCGTCGGGTACCGCGACGTCGTCCCGGTTGTTCACGGCGGTCCACAGCGAACCGTCGGGGGCCACCGCGAGCCCGGTGCCGTTGCGCACGCCGGTGGCGAACGGCTGAGCGGGTCCACCGCCGGGCGGGATGCGCATGATCGTGGCGCGCGGGGGCTGCTCCGACCGATCGCCGGCCGTGACGTTGCCGGTCGAGCCGATCGAAAAGTACACGGCACCATCGGGTCCCACCGCCACGCTCTTCAGGGCGTGTGCATAGGCGCCGCCCAGGTCCTGGCCGCCCGCGTCCGGCAGCCCAGTGGCCAGGAAACGGGGCGGTGACGTCGTCTCGTTGGCGTACTCGAACGCGTCCACCCGGTTGCTCTCGGCGACGTACAGGGTCGAGCCGGCGAACGTCAGTCCATGGGGTTGGTTCATGCCGCCGATCAGCAGCCCCATGCGCGGTCCAGCGCCGGTCGGGGCCAGCCGCGCCACCTGGCCGGCACTGGGAATCGACACCAACAGGTCGCCGTCCGGCGCCCACGCCGCCAGCCGCGGCTTCGGCAACCGCGTCCAGACCGCCAGCGTCCAACCCTTGGGCACCAAGGCCTTTCGCGGCTCGTCGAATGGCTGCTGAGCCATGTCGTCGGGCACCGATACGGTGACCTCGGCCAAGCCGCTGGGCGAGGTCGGTTCGGGCGCGGGAGACGGCGTGGGCCCCGAAGCGCAGCCCGCGAGCAGCAGGAGTCCAACGAGGCTGAGCTGGAACGACTTACGCGGCAGCAAGCCCGGCATGCATCTCCCAAACCAAGATCTCGGACGGTTCGCTCGCCGTGACGCGCTGACCGCCGGAGGCGGTGAAACGCACCGCGTCGCCCTCCTGGAGCGAACCGGCCCCCTCCAGGGTGACGTCGCCACGCGCGACGAACAGGTGCAGGTAGGGCGCCTGGGGTAACTCCACCGCGGCGCCGGGTTGCAGCCGCGCGACGCGAAGGGTGGCATAGCGGTTGCGGATGCTGATCGCGGTGTCGCCTGCGTGCTCTGGCATCCCGGAGGCGACGGTGACCAGCCCGCCGCGGAGCAGCTCGTCATCGATCTCGAGCTGCTGATAGCCCGGCGTCACGCCCGACTCGTCGGGGGCCACCCACATCTGGACGAAGTGCACCGGTTCGGCGTGCGCTTGCTCGCCGGTGAGCGTCCAGGAGTCGTTCTTCTCGGAGTGCAGAATGCCGCGTCCGGCCGACATCCGTTGCGCCAGGCCGGGGTAGATGACTCCGGAGTGGCCGGTGGAGTCCTGGTGGACCAGCGACCCGCGCAGCACCCAGGTGACGATCTCCATGTCGCGGTGGGGGTGGGTGTCGAATCCCGTACCCGGCTTGACGCGATCGTCGTTGTTGACCAGCAACAGGCCGTGATGGGTGTTCGTCGGGTCGTAGTGCGATCCGAACGAGAACGAATGCTTGGAGTCCAGCCACGAGATCTTGGTGGCGGCGCGGTCCGCTGCGCGGCGGATGTCGACGGTTTCGGTGGTGGTCATGCGAGCGCTCCTCGGGAGGTCTTCGCCAGCCTAGGTGGCCGGCACTGGACACGACAACTTAAATGATGTGTCATATATTCCGTGTGGCTGTCCAGTGCGGAACAACGGGTGTGGCGGAGCTACCTGGCGATGACCGGCCGAATTCAAGCCGCGATGAACCGCCAACTGCAGCGCGACTGCGGACTCTCCCTGGCCGACTACGACGTCTTGGTGGCCCTCGACGAGCAACCGGGCTGTCGGATATCGGAACTCGGGCAGCGGCTGGGCTGGGAGCAGAGCCGGCTGTCGCATCAGCTGACCCGGATGCGCACCCGGGGGCTCGTCGCACGCCAGGGCGCCGACGACGATCGCAGGGCGGCCACCGTAGAACTCAGCGCCGCCGGGCGAGCGGCCCTGGAAGCTGCGGCCCCCGGGCATGCGCGATTGGTTCACGACCTCGTGTTCGCCGGGCTGACGGCCGACGACCTGCGCGCGGTGCAGCGCTGGACGTCGACCGTGCTCGAGCGGTTGGACGGTGGCGCCGGGTGACCCCGTCGACGAGGCCACCGCCCATGACGTCTCAGGCGATGCCTAAGCCAGCGTCTTGGGCAATCCGAACTTCTCGAACAAGCCGTCGGCGTGGAACGCCACCACGTGCGAGACGCCGTCCGGGCCGACCTCCAGCACGTGCAGCTGGAACTCCTCGTGCCGACCGGTGTCGCGATTGAGCATGTAAAGCGCGGCCGTCGGCTGGCCGTTGGCGGTGGTGCGCAGGAAGCGCATGTCGCCGGCCCCCTGCGCGGGGCAGTGCGTCTTGGAGAGCGCGACGATGTGCTCCGGACCCTGATACCAACCGTCGAAAGGCGGCATCTCGAACACCGCCTCGGCGGTGAACAGGGCGACCAGCTTCTCCATGTCGTAGGTATCGAAGGCCTCGATGTAGCTGCTCAGCAGTTCCCGAGCCTCGGGAGACTCGGGTGCGGACGCGGGGTGATCCGCGCTGGGCTGAATCGAATCGAGTTGGGCGCGCGCTCGTTGCAGGAGGCTGTTGACCGCGGCGGTCGATGCGCCGATGGCCTCGCCCACCTCGGCGGCCTTCCACTGCAAGACCTCGCGCAGGACCAGGACGGCCCGCTGGCGAGGCGAAAGGTGTTGCAGCGCCGCGATGAAGGCCAGCCGCACCGACTCCCGGGACTCGGCGATCACCGACGGATCCGACGGGTCGTCCCGGGGCGCATCCGGCAACGGCTCCAGCCAGTTGATTTCGGGATGCTGGGCGATGTCTGCATATGGGTCGGAGGCGGCGGCGCCCAATCCCGAGGGCAGCGGGCGCCGTTTGCGACCGTCGAGCGCGGTCAGGCAGGTGTTGGTGGCGATGCGGTACAGCCAGGTCCTGATCGACGACTTGCCCTGGAAGTCGTCGTAGGCCTTCCAGGCCCGCAGGTAGGTCTCCTGAACGAGGTCCTCCGCGTCGTGCAGCGAGCCGGTCATGCGATAGCAATGTGCCTGTAGCTCACGCCGGTAGCGCTGTGCATGGGCAAGGAAGTCGTCCTTGTCGGGAAATCCCGCTTCGGGACCAACGGGTTCGGCCTGGTCGGCTATGAGCACACTCACCCACCCGAGGTTACCGAGCCGCTCCGACAAAGTAGGCCGGTCAACTGCTGCGGGTGGCGTTCAGTTCGGCCCGCTAGTCTCCCCTGATGGCAACGACCCGCAGCGAACGAAGCTTCGACGGCGTCGGTGGCACGCCCATCGTGTACGACGTCTGGACGCCCAACACGGACCCCAACGGCGTCGTGGTGCTCTGCCACGGCTACGCCGAGCACGCCCGGCGCTACGACCACGTCGCCCAGCGCTTCGGGGAGGCCGGGCTCGTCACCTACGCTCTGGACCTGCGCGGACACGGCCGTTCCGGCGGCCGGCGCGTGTACTTGAAGAACATCGCCGACTACACCGACGACTTCCATCACCTGGTCGGGATCGCCACCGCCGAATACCCCGAACTCAAGCGCGTCGTGCTGGGCCACAGCATGGGCGGCGGCGTCGTGTTCACCTACGGGGTGGAGCACCCCGACGACTACGCCCTGATGGTGCTCTCCGGGCCCGCCGTATACGCACAACATGCGGTTTCGCCGGTGATGGTCGTCGTC
>JAHFVB010000457.1 GCA_023264755.1 Mycobacterium sp.
GCTCGTCGGACGGAGTGGCCGCACCGATGCCGCGGCGCCTGCCGTCGAGCTCAGCCTGTTCGACGTCATGACCGACGTCATGGGCTACGCGCTCACCTACACCCAGCACTCGGGCGTCGATCAAGAACCGCTCGGCATGAGCTCGCCCGCCGTGGCCCCCTACGGTGCGTATCCGACACGCGACGGCCAGACCGTGGTGCTGGGTACCACCAACGACCGGGAATGGCAGCGACTGGCCAGGGAACTCATCGAGCGACCCGACCTGGCCGACGACCCGCGGCTGCGCACCAACGCGGAGCGCTGCGCACATCGCGACGTGGTCGACGAGGCCATCGGAGCATGGTGCGCCCAGCACGAGCTCGCGCACATCCAAAAGGCTGCCGACGAAGCGGCGATCGGCAACTCGCGCTACAACCGGCCGAGTGAAGTCGTCGCACACCCACAGCTCATCGCCAGGAACCGCTGGCGTGCGGTGGACTCGCCCAAGGGGGAGTTTCCCGCGCTGCTACCGCCTCCGGTGATAGCCGGATACGAAGCCCCCATGGGGGCGGTGCCGGGACTCGGTGAGCACACCGACCTGGTGCTCGGTGAATTAGGGTTCAGCGCAACCGAACTCGCCCAGTTGCGCGCGGATGGCGTGATCGGCCCGGCCTACCGATGACGGTGCCCGAGGTGTTGTTGTCGTCCGATCGCGATGGGGTGCGCACCCTGACGCTGAATCGGCCCGAGCGGAAGAACGCGCTCGACGCGCAGCTCTGGGGCGAACTGGCCGACGCGCTACGCGCGGCGAAGCGCGACCGCGACCTGCGGGCGCTGGTGTTGACCGGCGCGGGCGGCGCGTTCTGCTCGGGCGCCGACATCGGTGTCCCCGAGCACCTCCACCCTCGTTACAAGCTGGACCGGCTCACCGACGTCGCGTTGGCGCTGCACGAGCTTGCGGTGCCCACCATCGCGAAGGTCGGGGGTGTCGCGGTAGGTGCGGGTTGGAATCTCGCGCTGGGGTGCGACCTGGTGGTCGCAACGCCGGAATCACGCTTCTGTCAGATCTTTTCGAAGCGCGGGCTGTCCGTCGACCTCGGCGGTTCGTGGTTGCTGCCCAAGCTGGTCGGACTACAGCAGGCCAAGCGACTGGTGCTACTGGCCGACATGATCGACGCCGAAGAGGCCCACCGGCTTGGACTCGTCACCTGGGTGAAGGCGGCCGACGAGCTCGACGCCTTCGTCGACGGGCTCGCCGCGCGGTTGGCCGCCGGGCCGCCCTTTGCGTTGGCCCAGAGCAAGGCGCTGCTCAACGACGGCGCCAACGTGACCTTGCGAGAGGCGCTGGCCAACGAAGCCAGAGCGCAACCGGGCAACTTCGCCACCGCCGACTCGGGGGAGGCCTACGCGGCCTTCGCGGCGAAGCGGGACCCGGAGTTCACTGGAGAGTGGATGCCGAACAAGGAGCGAAGGTAATGCGAGAGACCGTCATCGTCGGGGCCGTGCGCACGCCCGTCGGCAAGCGCAACGGCGGATTGGCCGAGCAGCATGCGGCCGATCTGTCCGCACTCGTGCTCAACGAGCTGGTCGAGCGGACCGGAGTCGCTCCGGATGTCGTCGACGACGTCGTGTGGGGGTGCGTCTCCCAGGTCGGCGATCAGTCGAGCAACATCGCGCGGTACTCGGTGCTCGCCGCGGGCTGGCCGGAGCACATCCCCGGCACCACGGTGAACCGGGCATGCGGGTCCAGCCAGCAGGCGCTGGACTTCGCCGTGCAAGCCGTCATGTCGGGCCAGCAGGATGTCGTCGTGGCCGGCGGTGTCGAGGTGATGAGCCGGGTACCGCTGGGTTCGGCGCGGTCCACCGGCCTGCCGTACGGGCCGAAAGCCCTGGCCCGGTACGACGGCTTCTCGTTCAATCAAGGTCTCTCGGCTGAGTTGATCTCGCAGAAGTGGAACCTCTCCCGGACCCGGCTCGACGAGTACTCCGCGCAGTCGCATGCGCGGGCCGCAGCAGCCCAGGACGCCGGCGCCTTCGTCGACCAGCTCATGCCGGTGTTCGTCGACGGGGGTGTGGTCACCGAGGACGAGGGGATCCGACGGGGCACCACGGTCGAGACGTTGGCCGGGCTGAAGCCGGCGTTCACCGAGGACGGCGTCATCCATGCCGGCAACTCGTCGCAGATCTCCGACGGGGCGGCCGCGCTGATGGTGATGACTGCGGCCCACGCGGTGCAGTTGGGGCTCACCCCGCTGGTGCGCTATTGCGCGGGTGCGGTCACCGGTGCCGATCCGGTGCTGATGCTGACGGGGCCGATTCCCGCGACGGAGAAGGTGCTGCACAAGGCCGGGGTCGGACTCGCCGAGGTTGGCGTCTTCGAGGTCAACGAGGCGTTTGCACCGGTGCCGCTGGCCTGGCTGGCGGAGACGGGCGCCGACGAGGCGAAGCTCAACCCGCTCGGCGGTGCGATCGCACTGGGTCATCCACTGGGCGCGTCAGGCGCCGTACTGATGACCCGAATGATCCATCACATGCGGGACAACGGAATTCGATACGGGCTGCAGACCATGTGCGAGGGTGGCGGCACCGCCAACGCCACGTTGGTCGAGCTCATTTCCTGACCGGGGCCGTGGCCGGTGCGGGCGCTGCACCGGCACGGACGGAACCAGGCTCGAAGGGCCGAAAAGTGACCCTTGTCACGGCGGTCAAACCAACCTACTGTGTGTTCACTAGGTTGGTTCGAACGAAGGGGTTCGGTGACGGGTTCGGTGTCGGGGCCGGCGACTACGCAGGGGACAGCACAGGGGACTGCGCAGGGGACTGCGCAACGGCCCTATGCGACGCTGCTGGCCAAGGGGGAGGACCGCAAACAGCGGATTCTCGAGGTCGCCGAGCGGTTGCTGGCCCGCCACGGGTGGCGTAACACCTCGCTGGCGCAGATCGCCAAGGCGGCGGGGGTGAGCGCCGCGGGACTGTTGCACCACTTCGAGTCCAAGGAGCAGTTGCTCAACGCCGTGCTCGATGCGCGCGACACCGACGACGACACCCACGCCGACCGCAGCGGCGATCTGGTCACCGAGATCGCCCGGGTGGCCGAGCGTTTCGACCGCGCACCCGAGCTCGTCGGCACCTTCACCGTGCTGCTGATCGAGAACATCGCACCCGATGCCCCGTTACACGACCGGCTGCTCAATAGGCAGCGCGAGGCCGTCGCCATCGTAGCCGGGCTCATCGAGCGGGGCCAGCGCGATGGGCGCTACCGCACGGACGTCGACGCCGCCGTCAAGGCGGTCGAGATACTCGCCTTCGTCAATGGAATGGAGACCGCATGGCTGCTCGATCCTTCGATTCCCCTCGCCGAGGTGTTCAAGGAGTACGGGGAAGCGCTCGCACGCGATTTCGCGCCGACAGCGAACAAGACACCGTGACCGAGGTGCCCGCCGACACCAGATACCGGCTCGACGTGGTGGCTCGCAACGTCCCCGAGGTGGTCGCGTTCGCAGGCGGCTGGCTCGTCGACCGCGTGATGGCCGGGTGGGATGTCACCGTGCTGCTCTCCGCCGACGAAGACGTGCGACCGCTGGAGATTCTCGGTGTTGCGACGCACGACCTCGAAGCGGCCCTCGACGAGTGGGCGGACCGTCCCCACCCGCAGACGGTTGCCGTCGCCGCCGAGCTCTTCGCCAGCGACGAGCGGGTGCGCCGTGGCGTGCTCGGTGCCCTCGACCACGGACTGACCGAAGTGACGCTGTGGGGCGAACACTGGCCCGAGGAGCTCGACAGCACGATCAGCTCCGTCCACCACCGGCTCAGTGGAGCCGCACGGGCTTTCAAGGCCCAGGCGCTGGCGGCCACCGCGGCTCCAGCGGCCGGAATCGTCGGCGACACCGAATCGTTTCGCTGCGGACTGGCCGCACTGCAGTCCGTCGCGGCCGATCTGATCCCGGCTGGCTGAGCTCGACTAGCCGGACGTGGCCCTCCTGGGTCGTCAGCCGCGATAGTCCGTGGACTCGGCCAGCTCGGCCGCGCCGGCCATCAGCTCCACCACGACCGGTCCGAACGCCAGCAGCTTCTCATCGGCTCCCGCGCGTTGGAAGCCCTGTTCCAACACGATCGCCAGTTTCCACTTGGCCAGCACCAGGTAGTAGTCGAGATCGTCGACCTGTCGACCGGACACCTCGGCGTAGTGTCCGACGACCTCGTCGCGCGTGGGCATTCCGCGCATGTCGACGTAACCCGTCTCCCCGGCCTCCGGAGCATCGGTGTCCTGCGGCCAGGACTGCACCATCCACGCCAGGTCCAACTTCGGGTCGCCCACCGTGCCCATCTCCCAGTCGACGATCGCCGCGAGTTGGGCGGGAGCGCCGTGCCGGTACATGA
>JAHFVB010000458.1 GCA_023264755.1 Mycobacterium sp.
AATTTCGCCGTCATGGGCGACCTGTGTGGGGCCGTCCGGTGCGGTGAAGCTGAATTCAGGCACCTGCAGTTCGTGATAGAGCGGGCTGCGCGCGAGCCGGCCGAGTAGCAGCGACGTGACGACCCGCAGGGTGCTGAACCTTCGTCCGGTTTCCAGGATGCGGACGTCGAGGAGGCCGTCGTCCATGCGCATGCGGCGCGACGGCGTGAACCCCGATGGCAGGTACACCGAGTTGCCCACGAAGAACAGCGACGTCAGCAGGGTCTTGTCGTCGTAGGTGATGCGCACGGCTGGGTTGCGCCGCAGCGTGTGGAACAACGCGTAGGCCCCGGCGAGCGGCTTGCCGATCTTGTGCTCGAGCTTCTCGCGGGTCGCGACGAAGGCCGGGTAGGCGCCGATGCTCGCGGTGTTGATGACGGTGTCGGCCTCGTTGAGCCGGACGGCGTCGACGTAGGCCGCGGTGCCGTTGCGGATCGCGGCGACGGACTTCGCCACGGTGTCGCAGCCGATGTCCTTGGCGAAGTGGTTGAACGTCCCCCCGGGGAAGACGGCGAGCGGGACGCCCGCGTCGATGGCGATGCCCGCCGCGCACGACACCGTGCCGTCCCCGCCGCCGACGGCCAGCACCTCGGCCCGCTCGGCCGCCGCACGCAACGCCTGCTCGACGTCGTCGTCATCGCCGAGTTCGACGACTTCGGCCGCAGGCAGCGCCTCGCGGAACTCGTCGAGCACCCGGGCGCCGGTCCCGCTGCCCGAGGCCGGGTTGATCACCAGCACCACCCCGGCGCCGTCGGGTCGGGCCAGGGTGTGAAGGCGCAGCGGTTCGGCGGGCCGGAGCCGGGGTTCGACGATCGGCGGCACGATGCGTCCGCCGACGACCGCCACGGCGGCGCCGATGCCGAAGCCGGCGAACACGTCGCCGGGATAGTGCGCCCCGGTGGCCACCCGGGACAACCCGACCAGTCCGGCGAGCAGGGCCAGCCCCAGCCCGAGCGGTGGGCTCTCCAACCCGACGCCCACCGCGAACGCCGCGGCGCTGGCCGAGTGGCCCGACGGCAACGAGTTCGACGTCGGCATCCGGCGTGAGCGCCGCACCAGCGGCACCGTGGCCCAATTGGGTCGGGCCCGCACCCATACCCGCTTGGCGCCCTGGTTGGTCAGTAGGCTCGTCACGGCCAGCGACGCGACGCCGCGCGCTGCACCGCGCTTCATCGACGTGGTGCCCGTCGCGCCGATGACGGCCGCGATGGCGAGCCACAGCTTCGAGTGGTCGGCGGCCCACGTCAGCTTCGGCATGACGGCGTCGAGCAGCGGACTGGGAGAGTCGGCGACGGCTTCGAAGATCTCGCGGTCGAGCGCGCCCAGGCCCTGGCCGATCTGTTGAATGCCGCGGCGTCGCCGCAATAGCTCCATCACCCCAACGTAGTCGGCACTATGAATCGTTTCTAAACCTTTACTTGACCTGGAGCTATCCGCCCCTTGACGATTGATGGCGTGCGCCGACTAGCAATCCTGTTGTGCGCGGCGGTGTGGCTTACGGCGACTCCAGTTGCGCATGCCGAACTCAACCCATGGTTCGCCAGCCAGGTGGGCAATGCGACGCAGGTAATTTCGGTTGTCGGAGTTGGCGGTTCGGATGCCAAGCTCGACGTCTACGAGCGCACCGCGGCCGGCTGGCAGGCCGTGGCCGCCGGAGTCCCCGCGCACATCGGCCAGAACGGGATGGCGCCGCAGACCCACGACGGCAACATGGCCACCCCGATGGGCATCTTCACCCTCGACTTCGCCTTCGGTACCGCGCCCAACCCCGGCGGCGGTCTGCAGTACGTCCAGGTGGGCAAGGACCACTGGTGGGACGGCGACATGAAGAGCCCGACCTACAACACCATGCAGATCTGCCAGAAGTCACAGTGTCCGTTCGACACCGATCCGGCCAGCGGTACCGAGAATCTCGAGATCCCGCAATACCGGCATGCGGTGGTGATGGGCGTCAACAAGGAGCGGGTGCCGGGTAACGGCGGCGCGTTCTTCCTTCACACCACCGACGGAGGCCCGACGGCTGGTTGCGTCGCGATCGACGACGCCATGATGGTCAAGCTCATCAAGTGGCTGCGGCCGGGCGCCTTGATCGCCATTTCCAAGTAGTCAGCGGTAGTCAGAGCGCAACGGCGCGGCCAGATTTCACCTTGAAGTTGAGTGCCGCGGTCGACATCGACGCGTCGTAGGTGCGGTCGTAGCCGGTGACGCTGATCTTCCAGCCGTAGGCGGTGCGCCGGTAGCGGTCGTGGTAGAACCCCGCGCCGATCAGCATGAAGTCGTACTTCGGCACGATCACCTTGTCCTGGAGGTACCAGGTCGCGGTGGCCTCGTCGCCGTCGACGTCGACCTCTGGATGCGTCACCCGGTGCTCGGTGATCACGTCGGCGGGCATCGACTCACGCATGAACGCGACGAGCGACTCGCGGTCGGTGAAGTGGTGTTCTTCGCCGAGGGACTCGCCGTAGTCGCCGATGACATCCTCGGTAAGGGTGTCGGAGAACTCGTCCCAGTGCTTGGTATCCAGCGCCCGCAGGTACCGGTACTTGACTCGCGTGATGTCCTCGAAATCGCCCATATCGGACATTCCAACACGAGGTCGCGGCGGCGCATAGGGGTTGATTTCTGGGTCGGTCGGCGGAGGCCTGAGCTCGGGAGTCATCGACTCGGCTTGGTTGCGAAATGATCTCGAATCCAAAACCTAGCTGGGAGAACGCTGTTCGACTGAGGTAACCGCGGAGTGTCTGAACGGTGGCCCGGCCGATCAGGGCTATCGTGGGTCTCGTTATGAGCGACCCAATGGGGTTGTCGATCGGGACGACCAACCTGGTCGCGGCTCGCGTCGGCAACCCACCCGTGATGCGGCGCTCCGTGCTGACCATTTCCGGCGAGCGTCTCGGCGGCTTCGTGGAGCGCGTGGGCGACCCGGTGCCGGTGGTACTGGCCGACGGCACGACCCGATCCGCCGACGAACTCGCGGTCGAGGCGCTGGCGGAGCTGGTCGGCGACGAGCCGCCGTCCCGGCTGGCGGTGGCCGTGCCCGCGCACTGGCCGGGGTCCACGCTCCGCGCGCTGCGCACCGCGATGCGCGACAAGCCGAACCTCGCCCCCAACGGCGCGCTGCCCCGGCTGGTGTCCGATGCCGTCGCGGCGCTGACCGCATTGCACGTCAACCCCGGACTGCCCGCGGTGGGTGTGGTCGCGCTACTGGACTTCGGGGGTGGCGGCACCAGCATCACGCTGGCCGACGCCGCAGCGTCGTTCGAACCCATCGACACCGTGCGCTACACCGACTTCTCCGGCGATCAACTGGATCAAGCGCTGCTGGCCCACGTGCTCGACGGCATGACCGGCGCGGCCGAACTGGATCCGGCGGGCACGGCTGCGGTCGGGTCGTTGAGTCAGCTTCGAGAACAGTGCAGGCAGGCCAAGGAGGCGTTGTCCGCGGACGACGCGACCGAGTTCGACGTCGAGCTGACCGGGTACGCGTCGACGGTTCGGGTGACCCGAGCCGAGTTCGAAGAGTTGGTCGGTCCCGGGTTGGTCGGCGTGTGCTCGGAGTTGGACGACGTGCTGTCGCGCAACAGAATTCAGTGGGCGGATGTCACCACGGTGGCGTTGGTGGGCGGCGGCGCCCGCATTCCGCTGATCGCTTCGCGGCTGACCGAACACACGCAGGTACCGCTGGTGGTCAGCCCCGTGCCGGCGCTGGACGCGGCCGTGGGAGCGGCGATCTTCGCGGCGTACACCCAGGATTCCGAAGCCGCGACGGGCCTCGCCCCGGCTGCCCTGATCCCGCCGATGGAGTTGGACGACCCGGCGCCGGACTCGGCTACCTTCCGAGCCCTCGCGTGGTCGCAGGCCGACGACTTCGACGACGACGAGTCGATCTTCTTCACCGACGAGTCCGGCTACGGCTACGACAGCAGCACGACGCGCGCGGTGGCCCAGTATGTGCCGCCCGCCGAGCTGGTCGACGTCGATGCGAACCGATCGTGGCAGCGGTTGCCGCAGTTGGTCTTTGGGGTCGCCGTCGCCATGGCTTTGTTGGCCGTCGGCGGGGTGGCGATCGTGCTGACGTCCAACTCCGACCAGACCCGCCCGACGCCGACGCCGGTTCCCATCACGGCGCCGTCGGCTCCGCCCAGCAGCGTCGCGCCGCCTCCGCCGCCGCAACCGATAGTTGAGGCTCCGCAGAGCACCGTCACCGTCACCGAAGCCCCACCTCCGCCGCCTCCTCCGCCGCCTGAGCCCGTCGAAGCGCCGGTGACGACGACGCACGCCACCATCGCGACGACCACGCACCCAACGACCACGCAT
>JAHFVB010000459.1 GCA_023264755.1 Mycobacterium sp.
ACGGTCAGCGGGAGTGCGGTGACCCGCAAGCCGTTCCGCTCGGCGACGTCGACCTCTCTCAGGTCACGTCTGCGCACCCGGATCCCCGGTCTGCCTTGGTGATTGGAGACCCGGGGCACGGTGACCTCGACCAGTTCGGGAGCGAACTTCGTCAAGTCCAACCACCACGCAGCAGCCAGACCGCTGGCCGAGGCACGTGGTCCGTGCGCCCAGACGGCGGCCCGGATCCGGGCGGCGTCGGTGAATGGTCGATCGTCGACGAAGAACACGCCGCGGGCACATCTGCGCCAAGACCCGGAGCGCACCCTGCGGTCCACTGCGTGTCTGCTCAGCCCACCCCCGAGCGCCTGCTCGAGCGTGATCACCCCGTCGTGGCGCCTCAGCAAGTCCTCGATCACGCTTCTTAGGACGGTGCCGGCCGGGCAAACCGTTCCACACCCTGCGATTTGTGCACGCTAACGAGCGGTGAGCGCTCGCTAGCGTGCACAAATCGCACGTTAGAGGACGATGTTCACCAGCCGGCCGGCCACCACGATGATCTTCTTCGGCGTCGCCCCGGCCAGGAACGCGGCCACCTTCTCGTCGGCGAGCGCGGCGGTCTCCAGGGCGTCGGCGGTCGCGTCCGCCGCCACCGTGACGTGCCCGCGTACCTTGCCGTTGACCTGCACCGGATACTCGACGGTGTCCTCCACCAGATACGCCGGATCCGCCTGCGGGAACGGCCCGTGCGCCAACGAAGTGTCGTGGCCCAACCGCTGCCACAATTCCTCGGCCAGGTGCGGGGCCAGCGGCGCGACCATCAGCACCAGCGGCTCGACGGCCGCGCGGGCGGTGACGCCCTCCTTGGTCAGGTGGTTGGTGTACTCGATCAGCTTGGCCGCAGCGGTGTTGTTGCGCAGCGCCGCGTAGTCCTCGGAGACGCCGGCGATGGTCTTGTGCAGCAGCCGTAGCGTCGCATCGGAGAGCTGCTCGTGATCGGCCACGCGCTCCTGGCCGGTCTGCTCGTCGATCACCACGCGCCAAACCCGTTGCAGGAAGCGGTGTGCGCCGATGACGTCCTTGGTCGCCCACGGCCGCGAGGCCTCCAGCGGGCCCATCGACATCTCGTAGACGCGCAGGGTATCCGCGCCGTACTCCTCGCAGATCTCGTCAGGGGACACCGAGTTCTTCAGGCTCTTGCCGATCTTGCCGAACTCCTGGTTGACCTCGAGCTCGCCGTCGGGCCCCGTCCAGTAGAACTTCCCGTCGCGCTCGACGACTTCCGCGGCCGGCACGTAGCTTCCCCGCGCGTCGGTGTACGCGAACGCCTGGATGTAGCCCTGGTTGACCAGACGGCGGTACGGCTCAAGGGAACTGACGTACCCGAGGTCGTAGAGCACCTTGTGCCAGAAGCGCGAATACAGCAGGTGCAGCACCGCGTGCTCGACGCCGCCGACGTAGAGGTCGACGCCGCCGGGATCGTCGGCGCCGTGCTCGGCCGGCCGCGGGCCCATCCAGTACGCCTCGTTCTCCTTGGCGCAGAACGTTTCCGAGTTCAGCGGGTCGGCGTAGCGCAGCTCGTACCAGGAGCTGCCGGCCCACTGTGGCATGACGTTGGTGTCCCGGGTGTAAGGCTTCAGCCCGTCACCTAGGTCGAGTTCGACGTGCACCCAGTCGGTGGCCTTCGCCAGCGGTGGCGACGGTTCGGTGTCGGCGTCGTCGGGGTCGAACTGCACCGGCGCGTAGTCGGCGATGTCGGGCAATTCGACGGCCAACTGCGACTCTGGCAGCGCATGGGCGCGGCCGTCCTCGTCGTAGACAATCGGAAACGGCTCGCCCCAATACCTTTGGCGGGCGAAGAGCCAGTCGCGCAGCTTGTACTCGACCCGTGCGCGGCCACGGCCGTCGGCCTCCAGCCGGGCCACGATGGCCTCCTTGGCCGAGGCCACGCTCAGCCCGTCGAGGTAGTCGCTGTTGACCAGTTCGCCGTCGCCGCTGTACGCACCCTGCGTGACGTCACCGCCGGAAACCACTTCGATGATCGGCAGTCCGAACGCCGTGGCGAACTCCCAGTCGCGTTGGTCGCCACTGGGCACCGCCATGATGGCGCCCGTTCCATAGCCGATCAGCACGTAGTCGGCGATGAAGATCGGAACCCGTTGGCCATTCACCGGATTGGTGGCATAGGCGCCGGTGAAGACACCGGTCTTGGACTTGTTCTCCTGCCGCTCCAGATCCGACTTCGACGCCACGGCGGCCCGATAGGATGCGACCGCCTCGCTTGGCGTGGCCGCACCGTAGGTCCAGCTCGGGTCCGTCGCCTCCGGCCACCGATCGGCGGTGAGCTGCTCGACCAAAGGATGCTCGGGCGCGAGCACCAGGTACGTCGCGCCGAACAGGGTGTCGGGTCGAGTGGTGAACACCTCGATGTCGCCAGCCTCCGTGGCGAACTGCACCTGGGCACCCGTCGAGCGGCCGATCCAGTTGCGCTGCATGGCCTTGACCTTGTCCGGCCAGTCCAGCACATCCAGATCGTCAAGCAGCCGGTCCGAGTAGGCCGTGATGCGCATCATCCACTGCCGCAACCGCTTCCGGAACACCGGGAAGTTGCCTCGGTCGCTGCGCCCGTCCGAGGTGACTTCTTCGTTGGCCAGCACCGTGCCCAGGCCTGGGCACCAGTTGACCATCGAATCCGAGCGATACACCAGCCGGTACGAGTCGACGACGTCCGCGCGCTCCCCGACCGACAGCTGCGCCCACGACCGGCCGTCCTCGAGAACTCTGGCACCCGAATCGAATTCGGCGATCAACTCGTCGATGGGCCGGGCCCGCTTCAGTTCGGGATCGAACCAGGCGTTGTAGATCTGCAGGAAGATCCACTGCGTCCACTTGTAGAAGTCGACGTCGGTGGTGGAGAAGCTGCGCCGCGCGTCATGGCCCAGCCCCAGCCGGCCCAGCTGCCGGCGGAAGTTGACGATGTTGGCCTCGGTGCGGGTGCGCGGGTGCGTGCCCGTCTGCACGGCGTACTGCTCGGCCGGCAACCCGAAGGCATCGAACCCCAAGGCGTGCAACACGTTGCGCCCCGTCATCCGGAAGTAGCGGGCGTAGACGTCGGTAGCGATGTAGCCGAGCGGATGGCCGACGTGCAGCCCCTCGCCCGACGGGTACGGGAACATGTCCTGCACGAACATCTTGTCGGCCGGCACCGCGGATCCGTCCTGCGGCGCCAACGAACCGACCGGGTTCGACACGTGGAACGTGCCCAACCGGGCCCACGTCTCCTGCCAGCCTCGTTCGAGCTCCCCAGCCAGCTCCGCACCATAGCGATGTTGCGGGGTGTCCCGGACCTGCTCCAAGACCGGCTCCGCGGCGTCCCCATCAGTCACGTGAACAGGGTAGTCAACGCCCTTGCCGACGACGTCGGCGCGCCGGGTGGCCCAGGTCACCGCCGCGAATCCGACCCGCCCGAAGCCTTGGTCTCGGTTCCGTTGCAGACCGGTCAGCGCATGGTTGCAGGTCGAGCTCGACCCTGGTCACCAGCCCTTCCCCGTGGATACAGTCGGCGCCTACCCAGGGGCACACCCGCCCGGACCCATCCCGCCGAGCGCTCGGAAGGACCACCGACAGATGATCGATATCGCCCGGCGTTGGGGCCTCCTAGCAGGAAGTATGGCCGCGGGTGTGGCTTGCGTCGTCGGGTTCGCCGGCACCACCGCCTCGGCCGAGCCCGGCCTGCCGCAGCCCGCGCAACCGGTCCCGGCCACCGTCACGCAGACGGTCACCGTCCCGGTTGCCGTGCCACAAGCCGCCGGGCCACAAGCCGCCGTGCCACAAGCCGCCGTGCCACAAGCCGCCGTGCCACAAGCCGCCGGGCCGCAAGCCGCCGTGGCCCCCGGTCAGCTGAGCAACGCGCCCGCCGGGGGAGTTCCCCAACCCGCCGGGCTGAGCGTGGCCACCCCCGTCGTACCGCCCCCGGCGCCGGAAACGATCGTGCCGGCCTCCTCGGTCACGATCATCGACTTCGTGAAGAGCAAGAATGTGACGCTCGAGCCGCAGCGGGCCGCCGACTTCAAGGCACTCAACATCGTGCTCCCCATGCCGACCGGCTGGAGCCAGGTCCCCGACCCGAACGTGCCCGACGCCTTCGCCGTCACCGCGGACCGGCTCGGTGGCGACGGGCTGTACACCCCCAATGCGGCGCTGGTCGTCTACAAGCTGCACGGTGACTTCGACCCGAAGGAAGCCATCAGCCACGGGTTGATCGACAGCCAACAGGAGGCGGCCTGGCGCTCCACCGACGCCTCCCTGGCCGACTTCTACGGCATGCCGTCCTCGCTCATCGAGGGCACGTACCGCCAGAACAACATGACGCTCAA
>JAHFVB010000460.1 GCA_023264755.1 Mycobacterium sp.
CGGCGCACGCGGTGAATGTGCTCGAGACTGGGGTTTGCCGGCGTCCCGGGCACCCGAACATAGCTCCCCCCGTCTGCTTGCGCCACGTTGATGTCCTCGCCGAGGACACCTTCATCAAGTGGCGTGCCGCCACGCAGGTAAGTCAGTCGCCCGATCGAGGCCTCCGGCGGGCGTTGGCCTTGCGCTCGCTTCAGTTCTTGGGTCACTGCGCCGAGGTGATCGGGTTGCCACGCCTCGACAAGCGCACTCATGCAACTCATCAGCGTGCGTTCATCGGTGTCCGCTTCCAATTCGAGCGCAACGTGGTTGAACGGTCGATTCATGTCGACGTATCCAGCGCGGACGTTGTATGAGAAACGGGTCGGGCTACTGGGCGGACGTGGCCCAAGGACCTCGCGGCTCAACTCCGACCGCACGCCGGGGGCGATCCGCGGCTTGCCGTTGTTGCCACGTTCGGTGACCTCGGTAATCGTCCGTTCGAGATCCTCGACGTCGATGGAATCGATGGTGACGAGCGTGGCGCCGCGAGCCGGCTCACTTGAGTCGATCGGCCGCCAAATCCCCCACGGTCCATAGACATTGGACTGATCGGGCAACAGCTGCAAGGACCGATGCAGTCGTTCAGCGCTCGAACGCAGCGGGTCAGGGCGATTGCCCCAGCCTCCAATCACCCACAGCATGCGCACCATCCTTCCATCATGCCGGGGGAACCACCGTCACCGTGATCAGGTCGCCGTAGTTCTCCTGATCGATGATTGCCTGGATGGCGCCGGCCGTGCGCGCGTCGGCCACGCGCCACTCGACGGGTATCCCCGCCGCAGCTGCGGCTTCGTACTGGTTCGCCAGTTCGGTCGGTATCTGTACCGCCGGGCCTTTGGTGGGGTCGAAGCGCCCGTCAGGACCGACCATCCAGTCGTAGCCCCGGCCCTTCGCCTCGACCAAGACGCCGTCGTCGTAGCCATCGAAGGCGACGGGGCCGTTGGGCCCGTCGACCTCATACTCCATACCCGCCGGATAGCCGGTGACTTGCTGTTCGTAGGTACGCCAGTCACCACTCGTCCGCGACTTCGACACCCACGTACCCGGTCCCTTGACCAACTCGCCTGGAATAGCGGCCCGTTTGGCGATCAGCGGTGCCGACGGGGGCGGCCCGCCAACGTCCTTGACCGCCGATTGCACGCTGGCCTGATACCGAGCGCCAGCCTCAGTCGCCTTGCTCTTCAACGACTCATAGTTCATGTAGGCGACCAGGACCGCAGCCGGGCCGAGTACTGGTGAGGCCTTCAGTGCGTACTCGGCGGTCTTGAGTTGGGTCGGTGTCGGGGTGTCGGCTCGCACGATCTCGAATGCCGTGGCGACGGTTTCGGCAGACTTGCCGAACTTCGTCGACCACTCGGAGGCGTCGTGCAGCCAAGTCCCGTGCTTTCGAACGTTGGGAGCCGCATTGCTATCCGCGTCACGCCAGTGCTCCTGGATCGAGTCACCGATGCGTCGGGTGCGGTCACCCTGGTAGTCCAGGCCATCGGCAGCCTTGGTCCAGCGCTTACCGAAGTCCCGAACCACGCCTGAACCTTGGCCCGAATGTACTGCCTCCACGAAGGATTCGGCATCCATCGACTGGGGCTGAACCGCAGGCACCTGCGGAGTAGCACGTGGCTCCGGCTGTTTCGGCTGATATATCGCCGGTGGGTCGGCCCCGGCTGGCCGCGGGGCGCCGAGCACTTCGACACGGTCGATCTCAAGCGAACCCTGCTCGTCAGCCACCTCGAACATCACACCGGAGGCGGTGACGATGGCACCGCCATGCTCGCGGACCTCCTTGGCTTCCTGCAATCGTTGCACGAAGCCTTCGTCAAGCGCAGACATGGCGAACGCCATGCTCGTCGACACGGGGTCAGTGGCCGGGTGCGGGCATTGTTCGGTCTTCGGCACGTTGCCGATAGCAGCCAGGTCCCGACCGTCGGCCTCAAGCCCGTCGGTATCGACCTGCAGCCGCTTCCCCACGAACCCTCCCCACCACAATCATCCAGGCTTGCCAATCACGCTAACGGCTCCGGCAGCGGCTTCGGCGCACCAATCAGGCCGCGCAGTCCATCTCATCCGTCCATATCTAATGTCTCGTCGCTTCCATCGGAGACGAGTCGCAAGCCAACCCATCTGTCATCCAAGGGTCTGCGTACAGCGACGGCATCTGGGAATGACACATCCGAACTGTAAGAGCGCGAGCGAATAGCCGCTTCGACCCAGTCGACCCGCAGGCCGACACCTCATGCCCGCCACCGCAGGGAGTCAAGGCATTGAGCCGATTCGACCTGATGTTGTCGCTAGGGAGCTCGAGAGAATCGACTCCAGAGAAGTCGCCGATAGGTGACCACACCAAGCGACTACGCCGCTTGTCAGTGCCGGCACCTAATGTCTTGCCCATGCCCTCCTATGACGACATTCAGACCCAACGTTCACGGCTTTTCAGCGAGGCCAGCGAGAACCTCGATTACGCCGATCACTACCTCAAAAGAGTGGGCGACACTGATCCTGCCTTCGATGAGCTCTCGAAGCCGGAACGGGCGGCCATCGCTGCGGCATACGCACAATTGGCTCAGTCGTCTGCACTCCTTGGCCTTATGAGATCCCAAGACCTGCTATTTGAGGAGCTTCATCAAACGAATCTCGCACTGCAGAACATCCTTACCGTTGCCACCACCCCGCCGGTTTACCCGCCTACCAGGTAGGCGAACCGCCATGACCACCCAGGATTCGCGTAGGTGCTGATCTCGTCGAAGCGGACGCCCCCGGAGATCGGGAAGGGTTCGGCTATTTGCCCACCGCCAAGGCCCCGTCAATGAGGGACTTGTGGGCTTGGGTAAGGGCCTGAGCGTGCTGGGTGATGACCGCGGCCAGCGATTCGACAAGCAGTCCCTCCGCGATGGTCGTCCACCCTGGCCGGTGGATGATGCTAATCAGGTCAGTAGAAGAGTCCGATGAATCCGCCTGAGCCAGTTGCTGTCCGAGCTCGGCCAACGCATCGTTCATGACTCGGATGCTTGACTCCAACGTGCTGTGAAGAGTTTTCGACATGGTTCCTTGCTCCCTTATTGTCTGTTCGGCAAGACGCTTCGAGCGGCCCGCCGAGTAGAACGTAGCCGCGGGAAACGCGTCGAGCCCGAGTAGTGACCTACTCGAAAATCGAGTGCAACAGCCACATCTGGCAGACAGTTCACAGCAATCAAATAGAGTTCGAGACCCCTGGTCGACGCTGCCTTTGCTCGCGTTTCGACGAGGCTGACGATTCACCAGTATCCGCTGAGTCCCAGCCGCTTTCGAAATTCCACTAGCTCGCTATATCCAGCCGCTTTGACGACGGGCACCTTGATTGGCTTCGTTGACGGATCGAGGCCGAGGCGATCTTGATGGCCGTACCGTCGACGGTGGAGTCGAACTGGAAGTCGATCGCCCACAACACCTTCGGCGCATGAGCGCCGATCGGTGGCCTCCAACTGCGCCATAGATATCCACGATCATTCACGGTACGTGGGGGCGGAAGAGCGGCTGGTGGCGACCTCGAGGGAGCTTTCACCAATTCATTCGCGGCAATACCGCCCGAACCTCTACAACCGAGGCGGGCGATTCAGCTGGAGCGGGGGCCAAAAGTGACGCACAGCGGGCACTTGCCACCCAGCTACGCAGTGACGTCACCTTTTGGGCTGCCGCCGTCCAGACTGTGTCATGCGGAGGTACTCCCCCGAAACATGTGATCAGCGGGCTTCGTCAGCGGCGGTAATCTTTGTGGTACCGATGACTGGGGGTCTGATGTCGAAGCACGTGCGGGTTGATGCCGTGGAACTGCACCGCTCGTCCGGCCGCGTGCTCGATCACGTCGACACGTCCCGCGTTGCGCACTCCGGCCACGACGACGACCTGGTCGACGCTGCTGGTAGGTGGAATGGCGAGATCGCCAGCGCACTTGCGCACGTCGCGAACAGCTGGGCCGCTAAGCGCGGCGCGCTCCACCAAGATCTCGGCCGTATAGGCCAGGCCATGTCAGACGGCGCGATCGAGTACGCCACGACCGATCACGACGCCGCCGATGCGATCACTAAGCAGACCGAATCGCTCTGACCCGTGGTTTCCATCCCGGACATTGAGCAGTGGGATGCGGCGGTCCTGGAGCAGGTGAAGAACGCCGCGCTTGCCGCCGGTCGCAGCCTCAGCACCCTCAACGAGGGACTCGGTGCCATCAAGACGGATCTCGGCGCCTGGCACGGCGACGCGGCCAATGCCTGGCGCGCTGAACACGACAATGCGATGGTGGCTGTCGATGATCAGCACCGTGAGACCGGCTCAGTCGCCGACA
>JAHFVB010000461.1 GCA_023264755.1 Mycobacterium sp.
GGCAACGACCAGGGCGCCTTGATTGCGCTCTACACCGACGTCGAGAAGCGTGGCGCGCTGCCCTTCCGCGTGGTGGCGTCCTACAGCGTGAAATCGGCTCCAGTCGACGATGCCGTGCAGAAACTCACCGATATCCGCGGCCGAGTCTCCAGTGACCTGGTGTC
This sequence comes from Mycobacterium sp., assembly GCA_023264755.1. Lineage (GTDB taxonomy): Bacteria > Actinomycetota > Actinomycetes > Mycobacteriales > Mycobacteriaceae > Mycobacterium. Next base: position 165 of record JAHFVB010000461.1, read on the forward strand.
GGTCGACGTGGTGAAGATCATCGGCGACGGCAGCCAGGAGGGCTACACCGCCTGGCTGCTCGAGCCCTATGCCGACAAACCCGAGTCAGTCGGAGCGTCACCATTCACCGAAGACCAGTGGCACCAGGTGGTGCGTGAGGTGGACGCCGCCGGATTCGACGTCCACGTCCACGCCTGCGGCGAACGCACGGCGCGCACTGCGCTGGATGCCATCGAGGCCGCGACCGCCACGAATCCGCCCCGCGATCGCCGCCACACCATCGCCCACCTCGTCTACGTCGAGGACCCCGACAACGCGCGATTCCACGAGTTGGGCGTCACTGCGCAGTTCTCGGCCAACTGGATGTCCGCCGATCCGGACACCTTGCACAACATGGCCGCCCGCTACGGCGCACCTCGCAAGGACCTGCTCTATCGGCCGCAGGAGGTACTGAAGGCGGGCGGTCGGATATCGCTCGGCACCGACTGGCCCGCCGCGGGTTACTTCTCCACCTACAAGCCGCTCGACTCGATCCAGCTCGGTGCGACCCGCCAACTAATAGGACAACCCGAGGCCGGCGCCCTGGCACCCGTCGACCAGAAACTGTCGGTCGCCGAGGCGGTATACGCCAATACCCTTGGCGCTGCCCACCAGCTCCGACTCGACGGCAAGGTGGGGTCGGTGGAGGTGGGTAAGTGCGCCGACCTCATCGTGCTCGACAAGAACATCCTGGAGATCGACCCGCACGAAATCCACGCGGCCAAGGTCACCCTGACGATGTCGAACGGGAAGATCCGGTACGAGGCTTGAGCTAACGCGCCTTTTCGGCTACCGCCGCAGGATGTCGGCCGGGGAGGCGATCTTGACGAATGCACTTGCTGCAGCAGCGAATTCGTCGTCCGAGGTAACCAGCGCGTCGGCCTGCAGTTGGGTCAATGCGAGGTACTGGACCTGGTGGATGTCGGGCCACTTCAGCTTGGCGGCTAGGCGCCAGGCGTGGTCCTCCAGTGATCGATCACCGAGGAACCGGATTCGCAGCCCACGAATATCGTCGAGAATCTTCCGGCCGGCTCGCTCGTCGAGCTCGCCACGGTGCACTGATTCGTACACGAGCGCCAGCACCTGCGAGCGCAACAGCGTGGGTGCGGTCAGGCTGTGCTGCGGAGGAATCGTTGCTCCGCCAGTGGCGAGGTCGATGGCCACCCGCGCATCTATGACGAATGTGCTCAGCCCAGGACCTTCGGATGGACCTTCGACGTTCTGCGGGCCGACGTGGAGCCGTACCCGCACGTGATCGCCGTCGTCGATGCCCTCGGGGCGGCGAAGCGCCACCTTCAGCGGTACCAGATACCCACCGTCCTTCGGGATCAGCGAAGTCGCCACCTCGGTGTCGCCGATGCGCACCAGCGCAGGGATGACGCCCCAGCCGTAGGTCAGCTCGCCGTGGTGCGCGTGCAGGAAGTCATCGACATTCGGGGGTGTAGCGACGAAGAAGTACGGTGCAGGGCCACGCCACTGGAACACCTCGGCCTCGAACTCCCAGTCCACGCCTCCACGCTACGGCCGCAGCATCTTCAACGCACGCGGAATCCGACGGGTAGGGCGGCGGATCCGGACACGCTGAGAGTGCGGACCGACTATTGGCGGAGCGTAGCGGGTGTGATGTCGCTGCCCGAGCCCTTGACCGACGCCTTGGCGCGTTTCTCGGCCCGGACGGTCCTGTTCCCACGCACGAAGCCGGTCGCCGAGACCGCGGCGGACAGCAGCGCGTCCTCGCCGTTGACGAACGGGTGGAAGCCGACGCCGGCGCCACCGCGTCCCTTCACCGGGATGTCGGCGACTTCGGTGACCTTCCAGCCCCTTTCGGAGATCGACAGGATGGCTTCGCCGTTCTCACACGTGAGGGGTAGGGCGGCGATCACGGCGTCCTCGGGGTCACCCGAGGCTAGCTTCACCCCGGCGACGCCGTTGCCCGCCGCGCCCTGAGGATTCACGGCAGCAGGATCGATGCGCAGCACCTTCCCACGTCGCGTCACCAGCGCCAAATGTGATCCCGGGGCGAGTACGCCGGATTGCAGCAGCCCGGTGATGTCCGGCGCTACCGGGATGCTCCGGATCTTGTAGGGGAGCCCGCCGCCGGTGGTGAGCTTGATTCGCCCGTCGGTCCACACCGCCCAGCCCAGTCCCGAGGTCAGAAGCTCGCCGTGGCTGTCGGAGAATACGCCGCGATCGTCGAGTCGCCACGCGGCGTTGGACTTCCGCTCGCGAACGCCATCCTCGTCGGTGCTCGACGTAGTCGGGGTGGCCTCGAAGTCCAGCACGGTGCGACGGTCGAATTCGGCGCCCTTGAACAATTTCGCGGTCTCGACGAGCTCGTCGTCGATCACCACACGACGCGCATCGGGGTTCGACACGAGTTCGGTCAGCTGGAGGAATTCGGCGTCCAGCTTCTCCGCCTCGGCCTGCAGTTCGATGACGTCGAGTTTGGTCAACCGCCGAAGCTGAAGCGCCAGAACGTAATCGGCCTGCACGGCATCGATTGCAAACCGATCCTGCAGTCCCTGGCGGGCGTCGTCGACGGTGTCGGAGCCGCGGATCACCGCCACTGCGGCGTCGATGTCGAGGTGGATGGTCATCAGGCCGGCCACCAGGTGGCGCCGCGCGCTGACCTTCTCCAGGCGATACTCACTGCGCCGCAACACCACCGAATCGCGCAGATGCAGGAACGCGGAGATCAGTTCCCGCACCGACCACCAGCGCGGTACCCGGTCTTCGTCGAGCGCGACCAGGCTGGCGGCGAACGTCGATTCCAGTGGGGTCAGGGCGAGCAGCTGCTCGCGGATCTGCTCGGCGCTGTGTCCGCGTTTGGCGGTGACCACGATCCGCAGTCCGTTGCGCCGGTCGGTCAGATCCGACATGTCGGCCACTCCGGACAGCTCTCCGGATTCGACGAGGGCCCGAATGCGTTCCTGCACGGTGTTGCTCGCCACCCCGGGCGGGAGTTCGGTGACGATGACGTTCTTTCCATCCACCGACACCGTGCCGCGCACGGTGAACTGTCCACGCCCAGTGGTGATGTACTCCCGCAAGCCGGCCGTGCCGACCACCGTGGCGCCGCAACCCCAGTCGGGGCCGGGGATCAGTTTCACCAACCTGTCGTCGGTCATGTTCGGGGTCTTGAGCAGCGCTCGGCAGGCAGCCATGATCTCGCGTGGATTGTGGGCGGGCACCTTGGTGGCCCAGCCCTCGGCGATGCCGACCGCGCCGTTGCAGAGCAGGACCGGCCACCGTGCGGGCAGCACCGTCGGTTCGATCCACTCGCCGTCGAAGGTGGAGACCATCGGCACGGCGTGGTCTTCGAGTTCGGCGGTCAGTGCGGCACCCGGTGGCGAGAGCCGCATCTCGGTGTAGCGGTCGGCGGCGGGGATGTCACCCTGGATGCGCGGGAAGGCGCCCTGTCCGTCGATGACCTTGACGCGCTGAAACTCGGCCGCCATCAAGGCCGCGGCCCCGTACATCGACGCGCCGCCGTGTGGGTGCAGATTGCCGGTGACGGCGGAGCAGACCTTGGAGGACTTCTGCGGCTTGTTGCCGGGCAGCAGCCTGGAGTCGTGCATCTGGTACAGCAGACGCCGCTGCCCGGGCTTGAGTCCATCGAAGGCGGACGGGATGGCGCGGTCGCTGACGCTGTAGAGCGCGAAGGTCAGCTGGTAGTGGTTCCAGTAGTCGTCGGCGCTCTGATCGAGCACCAGGTCGGGATTCTGCTCGGGAATGTCAAGGGTGGCGGTCACGGTCATCTCCTACGTCAAGTCGAGAGCGGCGGTATCGACGCGGGAGGCGACGTCGGCCATCCACGTGCGCCGGCCCTCTGGCGGACCGCCGAACAGGGTGTGGTGCAGCTTTGGATCGCCGTCGTCCAGATGCACTCGAATCACGGTGCGCCGCTGCGGATCCAGCACGGTGTTCCAGAAGTCGTCGGCGTCCATCTCGCCGAGGCCCTTGTTGCGCTGCACCTCCACCTTGCGTTTGGACGTCGCCTTCAACTGGACCACCGCGGCGTCGCGCTCGGACTCGTCCTGGCAGTAGATGCGCTGTTGGCCGTCCTTGACCACGAACAGCGGAGGCAACGTCACGTAGACCATCCCGGCCTTGACCAGGGGCCGGTAGAAGTCCAGGAACATCGAGATGAGGCTGGAGTTGAT
>JAHFVB010000071.1 GCA_023264755.1 Mycobacterium sp.
GCGGCGGGCAAGGTGCCGCCGGCCAAGGTGCTCGTGCTCGGCGCCGGCGTGGCCGCCGTGGCCGCCGTCGGCGCGGCGGGCAGCATGGGCGCCATCGTGCGGGCCACCGACCCGCGGCCCGAGGTCGCCGACCAGGTCAAGTCGCTGGGCGGGGAGTACCTGTACGTCGACCCCGCGGCGGCCGAGGTCTCCGCCACGGGTTACGCCAAGGAGATGGGCGACGACTACAAGGTCCGCGAGGCGGCGCTCTACGCCGAGCAGGCAAGAGACGTCGACATCATCATCACCACCGCGCTGATCCCCGGCCGGCCCGCGCCCCGCATCATCACCGCGGAGATGGTCGCCTCGATGAAGCCGGGCAGCGTGATCGTGGACATGGCCGCGGCCAACGGCGGCAACGTCGAGGGCACCGTCAAGGACCAGGCCATCGTCACCGACAACGGCGTGACGATCATCGGCTACACCGATCTGGCCGGGCGACTGCCCGCCACCGCCTCTCAGCTGTACGGCACCAACCTGGTGAACCTGCTCAAGCTGCTCACCCCCGAGAAGAATGGCGTCCTCACACTGGATTTCCAGGACGTCGTGCAGCGGTCGATCACCGTCGTGCGCGATGGCGAGACCACCTGGCCGCCGCCACCGGTGCAGGTGTCGGCCGCCCCGGCCGCAGCCGTCACCGCGCCTGTCGAGCCGAAGCCGGCCAAGGCACCGATGTCGATGCAGCGCCGGTTGGGCCTCACCTTCGGTGCGGCGTTGGTGCTGTTCGCGTTGATCGCGCTGTCTCCGGCTGCGCTGCAGGTGCACCTGACGGTCTTCGCGCTGGCGATCGTCATCGGCTACTACGTGATCGGCAACGTGCACCACGCCCTGCACACGCCGCTGATGTCGGTGACCAATGCGATCTCAGGGATCATCGTCGTCGGCGCGCTGCTCCAGATCGGCCACGGCTCCGGATCAGGTGGGGCGGTCGTCACCACGCTTGCCACGCTGGCCATCTTGCTCGCCAGCATCAACGTCTTCGGTGGCTTCGCGGTCACGCGCCGCATGCTCGCGATGTTCTCGCGCAGCTGACCATCCCCAACCTACAAACGCACCGCCCCCTAAAGCTCCCCGAATCGGACGGATTGCATGTTCACCCTTGAGACCACCGCCACCGCGGCCTACGTCGTCGCGGCCCTGCTCTTCATCCTGGCCCTGGCCGGGTTGTCCAAGCACGAAACGTCCCGCGCCGGCAACTCGTTTGGCATGGCCGGCATGGCGGTGGCGCTGATCGCCACCATCGCGCTGGCCTTCGGCCGCCACATCGAGCCGCTGGGCGTTGGCCTGCTGGTGGGTGCGATGGCGATCGGCGCCGCGATCGGGCTGTGGCGCGCCCGCGTCGTCGAGATGACCGGCATGCCCGAGTTGATTGCCCTCCTCCATTCCTTTGTGGGCTTGGCCGCCGTGCTCGTCGGTTGGAACGGCTACCTGCACGTCGAACACGAAATGTCGAAGCCCGGAGCCGGTACCGAGGCCGCCCTTCTCAGCAGCCAGGGCCTGCTCGGCATTCACTCCGCCGAGGTCTTCATCGGGGTGTTCATCGGCGCGGTGACGTTCACCGGGTCGATCGTGGCCAACCTCAAGCTCTCGGCCCGCATCAAGTCCACGCCGCTGATGCTGCCGGGCAAGAACTTCCTCAACGTCGGCGCGCTGGTGCTGTTCATCGCGCTGACGGTGTGGTTCGTCATCGCCCCGCAGCTGTGGCTACTGATCGTCGTCACCGTGCTGGCGCTGCTACTCGGCTGGCATCTGGTCGCCTCGATCGGCGGCGGCGACATGCCCGTCGTGGTGTCGATGCTCAACAGCTACTCGGGCTGGGCCGCGGCGGCGTCGGGCTTCCTGCTGTCCAACGACCTGCTGATCGTGACCGGCGCGCTCGTCGGCTCCTCCGGTGCCTACCTGTCCTACATCATGTGCAAGGCGATGAACCGGTCGTTCATCTCGGTCATCGCCGGCGGGTTCGGGATCGAGGCCGGGCCCGCGGACGACAAGGACTACGGCGAGCACCGCGAGATCAACGCCGAGGGCGCCGCCGAACTGCTCAACTCGGCGAGCTCGGTGATCATCACCCCCGGTTACGGCATGGCCGTGGCGCAGGCCCAGTACGGCGTCGCCGAACTGACCCGCAAGCTGCGCGACCGCGGCGTGAACGTGCGCTTCGGCATCCACCCCGTCGCGGGTCGGCTGCCCGGCCACATGAACGTGCTGCTGGCCGAGGCCAAGGTGCCCTACGACATCGTGCTCGAGATGGACGAGATCAACGAGGACTTCGACGGCACCTCGGTGGTGCTGGTCATCGGCGCCAACGACACCGTCAACCCGGCCGCCTCCGAGGATCCCAGCAGCCCGATCGCCGGCATGCCGGTCCTGACGGTGTGGAATGCCGACAACGTCATCGTCTTCAAGCGCTCCATGGCCTCCGGCTACGCGGGTGTGCAGAACCCGCTGTTCTTCCGGGAGAACACCCAGATGCTGTTCGGCGACGCCAAGGATCGGGTCGACGCTATCAACGCGGCGCTGTAGCGGCTGACGCCCGCACACCCAGAGCGCCTAGTCCTCCGGCGGCGACGTCACGGTGACCAGGGTCCCGCCCCCTGGCTCGGAGTCGATGTCGATGGCCCCACCCATCGCGTCGAAGCGCACCATCAGCGAGCCGAGCCCGATGTGGCCGTCGGCGACGGCCGAATCGATGTCCGTCGGATCGAATCCCAGGCCGTCGTCGGCGACGGTCAGGACGATCCGGTCGCCGCGCCGGAACAGTCGGACGGTGACGGTGCTGGGGCGGGCATGCTTGTGGACGTTGGCCAGCAGTTCCCTGGCCGCCCGGTACATGAGCGTCTGGGAGGCCGGCTTGCCGAGCTCCTCCAGCTCCGAATCGACCGGCACTCCACTGCGAGCTTCGTACTGCCGCACCAGTTCTCGCACCCCTTCGGTCAGTCCGAGTTGGGCGAGCACCTGCGGATGCAACTCGGTGACGGTCGACCGCAGCCCCTTGGCGGTTTCCTGCAAGGCCGCGTAGACGTGTTCCAGCGCGGGATCGGGATTGCGTTCGCGTACCTCGTCGAGTTCCAGCCGGGCGGCCAGCAGCGTCTGTAGCGGCCCGTCGTGCAGATGTTCGGCCAGTTCGCGATTGTGGCGGTCGTCGGCCTGCATCGCCTCGGACACCAGCCGTTGCCTCACCTCCTGCAACGCCTTGACCCGGTTGGCGCGCCGGGCCAGCACCAGGCACAGCGCCGTGGTCGCAGCGGCCAACCACAGCAGGAAGGCGAATTGCAGGTACACGACGTCGGGCAGGTCGACGTGGTTGTCGCGGACGGCGTAGACCAGCCAGGCGCCGAGGTAGCACGCGGCGGTGGTGACGCCGAGCAGTCCGGTCAGTATCGGCCGGTCCCCGAAGGCGACCGAGAGTGGCAGCAGGAAGAACACCGGCAGCAGGGCCGCGGTCGCACCGCCGGAGACCACGCACAGCGAGACGACGGCCAGTACGTCGACACCCGTCGACGCCCATCCGCCCCACGGGGGCGCCGAGCCGGTGAAGACGGCTACCGCCCACAACGCCGCGGCTACCGCGTAGGCGCCCAGGATCACGGCGTAGACCTCGGGCAGCCAGCTGTCGACTTCCCACAGCCAGACCAGGAAGCCCATCAACGCGATCAGCGGCAGCCGTAGCAGCGCCGACACCCGAACCGGCTCCGAGGCGAAGTAGTCGACCATCCGCCAGCGCAGGGGCTCCACGGCTATTCCAGCAGCTTGCGGCGCATCGCCTCGGCGACGGCCGCGCCGCGGTCACCCACGCCCAGCTTCTCGTAGAGCCGCTGCACATGGGTCTTGACGGTGGACGGGGCCAGGAACAGTTCCTTGGCCATCGCCGGGATGGTCTTGCCGCTGGCGATGAGCTTGAGCACCTCGCGTTCCCTGGCGCTCAGCGTCGGGGTGTCGTCGACGTTGCGGCGCTGGATCTCGCCGACTAGACCGGCGGCCAGGCTCGGGGCGACGACGTCGTGGCCCTTCGCGCAGTTGAGTACGGCGTCGACGAGCTCGGTGCGGCTGGACTCCTTGGGGATGAAGCCCGCGGCCCCGTCCCGCAGCGCGCTGTAGACGATGGCCGACTCGTCGTGTGCGGAGATCAGCAGCACGCGGGTCGGTAGTTCGTCGCGGCGTACCGCGGCGGCGACCTGGGCACCGTCGAGCCCGGGCATGCGGTAGTCGAGCAGCGCCACCTGAGGCCGGTGCTCGCGGATCAGGTCCAAGGCGACCAGCCCGTCCTCGGCTTCCCCGACCACGTCGATGGACCCGCTGGAGGCCAGTGCGCGCACCACGCCATCGCGGAACAGCGGATGGTCGTCACCCACCACCACGGTCACTTTCGCACCATGCGCCGGGCCGCTCACGGCGACAGCTTCCCACATCGGCGCTGGCCGAACGTGAGTTACCACCACGCCTGCCGCGTCGGGAGCGGGGAGGCAACCACGTTCGCGGACGGTTCCGGAAGCCGCGCCATATGGGTCGCGACCTACGTAGGATTTGCGCAGGCTCGGGACCGGCAGCTGCGAGGATCCACTCGCAGCTTCGTCGGGCCTGGTCAGGCCGGGTTACGCTGCGGTGAATCGCCCGCCAGCGGCCGCGTTGGCAATTGGGTACCCGACCAGGGCCGAGTTCATCCAACGTGAGCTCGGTACCGAATACCTCGGGATACCTCGGGGCTGCCCCGGCACGACGCTCAGACGACAGATGGGACCGCATGGTCAACCAACTCGAACACGCAACGGAAGCGCTCAGAAAGGCCCTGGTTCAGGTCGAGCGACTCAAGACTCAGAACCGGACGCTCCTGGAGCGCTCGGGCGAGCCGATTGCGGTGGTCGGGATGTCGTGTCGGTTCCCGGGCGGGGTCGACTCCCCCGAGGGCCTGTGGCAGATGGTGGCGGATCGGCGGGACGTCGTCACGGAGTTCCCGGCGGACCGCGGCTGGGACACCGCGGCCCTGTTCGACGCGGATCCCGATGCCCCCGGAAAGACGTACGCCCGCACCGGCGGCTTCGTCGAAGACGTCGCCGACTTCGACGCCGGCTTCTTCGGCATCGCCCCCAGCGAGGCGCTCGCGATGGACCCGCAGCAGCGCATGCTGCTGGAACTGTCCTGGGAGGCGCTCGAACGCGCCGGCATCGACCCCACCTCCCTGCGGGGCAGCGCGACGGGCGTGTTCGCCGGGGTCATCGCCGGCGGTTACGGCATGTCCGCCGACAGCATCGAGGGCTACCGGCTGACCGGCATGACGTCGAGCGTCACCTCGGGGCGGGTGGCCTACGTGCTCGGTCTGGAGGGGCCCGCAGTGTCGATCGACACCGCCTGCTCCTCGTCGTTGGTCGCGTTGCACATGGCGGTGCAGGCGCTTCGGCTCGGCGAGTGCGATCTGGCGCTGGCCGGCGGGGTCACCGTCAACGCCACCCCGACCATCTTCGTGGAGTTCAGCCGCCATCGCGGGCTGGCTCCGGACGGCCGCTGCAAGCCCTACGCCGGGGCCGCCGACGGGGTCGGGTGGGCCGAGGGTGGCGGGGTGCTCGCCGTCGAGCGGCTGTCGGACGCGCTGCGCAACGGCCATCAGGTGTTGGCGGTGGTGCGCGGCTCCGCGGTCAACCAGGACGGCGCATCGAACGGGTTGACGGCGCCGAACGGCCCGTCGCAGCAGCGCGTGGCGCGCGCCGCGCTGTCCAACGCCGGACTGTCGACCGGGCAGGTTGACGTCGTCGAAGGCCACGGCACGGGCACGCCACTAGGCGACCCGATCGAGGCGCAGGCGTTGTTGGCGACCTACGGGCAGGACCGGTCGACGCCGCTGTGGCTGGGTTCGGTGAAGTCGAACATGGGCCACACCCAGGCCGCCGCCGGCGTGGCGGGCGTCATCAAGATGATCATGGCGATGCGCAACCAGACGTTGCCCGCCACGTTGCACGTCGACGAACCGAGCCCGCACGTCGACTGGACTGCCGGTGCGGTCCGGCTGCTGACGGAGTCGCTGCCCTGGACGTCCGGGACGTCGGCGGCGCCGCGGCGGGCGGGTATCTCGTCGTTCGGCATCAGCGGCACCAACGCCCACGTGATCGTGGAGGAGGCGCCCACCCTCGACCGGCCCGTTCCCGAGCCGAAGCCACCGCTGCTGCCGTGGGTGTTGACGACCAAGTCCCCGAGCGCGCTGGCCGCGCAGGCCGCCCGCTTGTCGGCTCATCTGGAGGCTCATCCCGAGCTCGACGACCGCGACGTGGCATGGACGCTGGCCGGACGTGCGAGTTTCGAGCACCGGGCCGTCGTGCTCGGTTCCGATCGCGCGGCGCTGCTGGCCGGGCTCGCCGAGCTGGCCAGCGGTGACGAATTCGGTACCAGGGCCGTCCGTGGCCACGGCGCGCCCGCCAGCAAGACTGCCTTCGTCTTTCCTGGTCAGGGCAGTCAGTGGCTCGGCATGGGTGTCGAATTGCTGGACAGTTCACCGGTTTTCGCCGAGGAGCTCAAGGCCTGCGCCGAGGCGCTCGCCGAGTTCGTGGACTGGTCGTTGCTCGACGTACTGCGCGGTGCGCCAGGGGCTCCCGGGCTGGACCGGGTGGACGTCGTCCAGCCCGCGCTGTTCGCGGTCATGGTGTCGCTGGCCCGGCTGTGGCGCTCGCTGGGCGTGACGCCGGACGCCGTCATCGGGCACTCCCAGGGCGAGATCGCCGCGGCCTATGTGGCCGGTGCCCTGTCGCTGCGCGACGCCGCCCGCGTGGTCGCGCTGCGCAGCCGGCTCCTGGTGGCGCTGTCCGGGGCGGCCGGCATGGTGTCGCTGGCGTGCAGCGCCGAACGCGCGCGCGAGCTACTGGTCGACTTGGGCGACCGGGTGAGCATCGCCGCCATCAACGGCCGCTCGGCCGTGGTGGTGTCGGGCGAAAGCGCGGCGCTGGACGAACTGATCCGGCAGTGCGAAGCCCTCGAACTGCGCGCCCGCCGCATCGACGTCGACTACGCCTCGCACTCACCACAGGTCGAGGCGCTGCGCGAGCAGCTCGAGGAAGCGCTGGCCGACATCGAACCACGCACCGTGCGAACGGCTTTCATCTCCACGGTCACCGGTGATCTGCAGGACACGGCTGGCCTGGACGCCGAGTACTGGTACCGCAACCTCCGCCAGCCGGTCGAGTTCGACAAGGCCGTTCGCACTGCCTGCGCCCACGGCTACCGGGCATTCGTCGAGGCCAGCCCGCATCCGGCGTTGATCGCCGGGGTCGAGGACACGGTGACCGACTGCGGTACCGCAGGCGGTGCGGCGATCGTGGTGCCCTCGTTGGGCCGCGACGACGGCGGTCTGGACCGCTTCCTGGCCTCCGCGGCCCAGGCCTACGTGTCGGGTATTCCGGTGACCTGGCGTGAAACCGGCTCCGGCGGTGCGCTTCTCGACCTTCCCACGTATGCGTTCGAGCGGCGCCGGTTCTGGCTGTCCGGCGGCGGGTCGGGTTCGTCGGATGCCTCGGGCTTCGGGTTGGCCGGAGCATCGCATGCGCTGCTCGGCGCGGTCATCGAGGTGCCGGACTCCGATCAGGTGGTGCTCAGCGGCCGGTTGGCGGTGTCGTCGCATTCGTGGTTGTCCGATCACGCCGTGGGCGGGGTCGTGTTGTTCCCCGGCGCAGGCTTCGTCGAGTTGGTCGTCCGTGCGGGGGACGAAGTCGGTTGTCCCGTCATCGAAGAACTCACCCTCGTCGCCCCGCTGGTGATCGATCCGGCCGGCGTGGCCCTGCGCGTCGTCGTCGGGGCTGCCGCCGAATCCGGCGCGCGCGCCGTCGGGGTGTTCTCCCGGGTGGGTGACGAAACCTCCGACTGGACGCTGCATGCCGAAGCCGTCGTCGGGGCGGGCCCGGTGGCCCCTGCCGCGGACCTGACGGCCTGGCCGCCTGCGGGTGCCGTGCCCGTCGACGTCTCGGACGCCTACGGCGCGCTGGCCGCCCGCGGCTACGAGTACGGCCCGGCGTTCCAGGGCCTGACCGCGATGTGGCGGCAACGGCCCGAGCTCGGTGGGGAGCTCTACGCCGAGGTCGCGCTCCCGTCGGACCTGCAGGCCGCCAACTTCGGCGTCCACCCCGCGCTCTTGGACGCCGCCCTGCACGCCATCGCGGTGGCGGCCGACGACCATCAGTTGGCGCTCCCGTTCTCGTGGCAGCAGGTCGCGTTGCATGCGGCCGGCGCGGCGGCGGTGCGGGTGCGCATCGCGCCGACGGGCCCGAACTCGGTGTCGATCGAGCTGGCCGATGGGTTGGGGTTGCCGGTGCTCTCGGTCGGGGCGATGACGGCCCGCCTGGTGTCACCCGATCAGTTGGCGCTCGCCGGGCGCAGCGCCGACGGTGAACTGTTCGAGGTCGAATGGGCCTCGGTTCCGATCTCCGCAGCCGAGGGGCCGCTTCCGGACGGCGTCGTGGTGTTCGAATCCGAGCCGGTGGCAACCGATTCCGATGCATTCGGCTCAGCGGTGCACGCCGCGACACACCGTGCGCTGGAGCGGGTGCAGAGCTGGCTGGCCGAACCATCCGGACAGCTGGTGGTCGTGACGCGCGGCGCGGCGGCCCTTCCTGGTGAGGACGTCACCGACTTGGCCGGGGCTGCGGTATGGGGGCTGATTCGCGCGGCGCAGACCGAGCACCCCGGCCGAATCGTGCTGGCCGACCTGGATGCCCTCGATGGCGAAGCCGGAGGGCTCGACGTCGCCGCCCTGCTGGCACTCGGGGAACCTCAACTCATCGTGCGCGGTGGCGCGGCGTACGCGCCGCGGGTGGTCCGCAGCCGTGGCGTGGACGGCATCCTCACCCCGCCGCCGTCCGGCAAACCGTGGCGCCTTGGCGTCACCACCGCGGGCACCTTCGACAACCTCGCGCTCGAAGAGGTGCCCAACTCCGGTCAACCGCTGCCGCCGGGCCACCTCCGGGTCGAGCTCCACGCAGTGGCCGCCAACTTCCGCGACGTCATGATCACGCTCGGCATGTTCACCCACGACGCGCTGATCGGCAGCGAGGGCGCAGGCGTCGTCACCGAGGTCGCCTCGGACGTCACCAATTTCGTGGTCGGCCAGCGGGTCATGGGGTTGTTCCCCGAAGGCACCGGCACCCTGGTCGCGGCCGACGCCCGGCTCATCGCCCCCGTCCCCGACGGCTGGTCGGACGCCGAGGCGGCCGCCGTGCTGGTCGTCTTCACGACCGCCTATCTGGGCCTGCGCGAGCTCGCCGACGTGGCACCCGGCCAGTCGATCCTGATCCACGCCGCCACCGGCGGCGTCGGGCTCGCGGCCATTCAGCTGGCCAGGCACTGGGGTATGGAGGTCTTCACGACCGCCAGCCAGGGCAAGTGGGACACGTTGCGGGCGTTGGGTTTCGATGACGATCACATCGGGGACTCGCGCACGCTCGACTTCGAGCAGAAGTTCCGCTCCGTGACGGACGGGCGCGGCTTCGACGTCGTGCTCGACTCGCTGGCCGGTGAGTTCGTCGACGCGTCGCTGCGGCTGATGCCGCGGGGCGGGATGTTCCTGGAGATGGGCAAGACCGACATCCGCGACGCCGATGCCGTGGCCGCCGCCCACCCCGGAGTGCGCTACCGCGCCTTCGACCTGTTCGAACCCGGTCGGCCGCGCATGCACGAATTCATCGTCGAACTGTCGAAGCTGTTCGACTCTGGCGTGCTCACCCCGCTGCCGGTGACGACGTGGGACATGCGCCGCGGTCCCGCCGCGCTGCGCTACCTCAGCCAGGCTCGCCACGTCGGCAAGGTCGTCATGACGATGCCGGACGCCTGGGCCACCGGAACGGTGCTGATCACCGGCGGCACGGGCATGGCGGGCGCCGCGGTGGCCCGTCACGTCGTGACGCAGCACGGGGTCAAGCGGCTGGTGCTGGTGTCCCGCCGCGGCCCACGGGCTCCCGGTGCGGCCGAGCTGGTCGCCGAGCTCACCGAGGCCGGCGCCGAGGTCGCGGTGGTCGCCGCCGACGTCGCCGACCGCGCGCAGCTGCAGGCCGTGTTGGCCGACCTCGACGTCCCCCTGTCGGCCGTGGTGCACGCGGCCGGCGTGCTCGACGACGCGGTAGTGGAGTCGTTGACGCCCGAACGCATCGACCCGGTGCTGCGCGCCAAGGTCGACGCGGCCTGGAATCTGCACGAGCTGACCCGGGACGCCAACCTCGGTGCGTTCGTGATGTTCTCGTCGATGGCCGGCATCGTCGGCTCGTCGGGACAGGCCAACTACTGCGCCGCCAACACGTTCCTCGACGCGCTCGCCGCGCACCGGCGTGCCCACGGGCTACCCGCGACGTCGCTGGCCTGGGGGCTGTGGGAGCAGGCCAGCGACATGACCGGCCACCTGGCCGAGACCGATCGGGTCAGGCTCGGACGCGACGGCATCCTGGCGTTGTCGACCGACGATGCCATGGCGCTGTTCGATACCGCGCTGGTGGTCGGTGAGCCGGTGCTGGCCCCGGCCCGCATCGACCGCGGCGCGTTGCGGGCCCGCTCGGTCCAGGGGTTGCTCCCGCCGATGTTCGGCCAGCTGGCCACGTCCAGCACGCGCCGCCGCGTCGACGACTCGCTGACCGCCGCCAAGTCGAAGTCGGCTCTGGCGCAACGGCTTCAGGGGCTGACCGAGCCCGAGCAGCAGGCCGTGGTGCTGGACCTGCTGCGGATGCACATGGCGACGGTGCTCGGCACCGGCGAACCCGACGCGATCGCCGCCGAACTGGCCTTCTCCGATCACGGCTTCGACTCGCTGACCGCAGTGGAGCTGCGCAACCGGCTCAAGGTCGCGACCGGCCTGGCACTCTCCCCCACGCTGATCTTCGACTACCCCACGCCCGCTGCGCTGGCGAGCTACATCCGCCAGGAGCTCGCGGGAGCCGCTGGGGACGCCGGGGGTGTCGCAACGTCCGCTTCGACGCTGTCGGTCATCGACGAACCGATCGCCGTCGTCGGCATGTCCTGTCGCTACCCGGGTGGTGTCGACTCGCCGGAGGCGTTGTGGGACATGGTCGCCCAGGGCCGCGACGTGCTCACCGACTTCCCGACCGATCGCGGTTGGGACCTGACGGGACTGTTCAACGACGACCCCGACGCACCGGGCAAGTCCTACGCGCGCACGGGCGGATTCCTCGACGACGTGGCCGGCTTCGATGCCTCGTTCTTCGGGGTGTCGCCCAGCGAGGCGCTCGCGATGGATCCGCAGCAGCGGCTGTTCCTCGAATTGTGCTGGGAGGCCTTGGAACGCGGCGGCTTGGACCCCGCCGGATTGCGTGGCAGTGCCACCGGAGTGTTCGCGGGCATCATCGCCCAGGGCTACGGCATGGGGTCCGACGGAGCCGAGGGCTTCCGGCTGACCGGGCAGGCCGCCAGCGTCGCCTCGGGGCGGGTGTCCTACGTGCTCGGCCTGGAAGGGCCTGCGGTGTCGGTGGATACGGCCTGTTCGTCGTCGCTGGTCGCGCTGCACATGGCGGTGCAGGCCCTGCGGCTCGGTGAGTGCGATCTCGCGCTGGCCGGCGGAGTGACGGTCAACGCCACCCCGGACATCTTCGTGGAGTTCAGCAGGCAGCGCGGACTGTCCGCCGACGGGCGGTGCAAGGCGTTCGCCGGCGCGGCCGACGGCACCGGATTCGCCGATGGCGGTGGCGTGCTGGTCGTCGAGCGACTTTCCGATGCAAGGCGACTGGGCCATCACGTGGTCGCGGTGGTGCGCGGCTCGGCGATCAACCAGGACGGCGCGTCCAACGGCTTGACAGCGCCGAACGGTCCCTCGCAGCAGCGCGTGGTGCGCGCAGCACTGGCCAACGCCGGGCTCGGCCCGGCCGACGTGGACGTCGTCGAGGCCCACGGCACCGGCACGACCCTCGGCGACCCCATCGAGGCGCAAGCGCTGCTGGCGACCTACGGCCAAGACCGGCCGCGCCCGCTGTGGCTGGGCTCGATCAAGTCGAACATGGGCCACAGTCAGGCCGCCGCCGGGGTCGCGGGGCTGATCAAGATGATCATGTCGATGCGGCACCAGACCCTGCCCGCAACGTTGCACGTCGACGAGCCGAGCCCGCACGTGGACTGGTCGATGGGCTCGATTGCGCTGCTGACCGAGCCGCAACCCTGGCCGGCCGACGGCGGGGTGCGCCGCGCCGGAGTGTCGTCGTTCGGGATCAGCGGCACCAATGCCCACGTCATCATCGAACAGCCGCCCGTCGAGGACCCGCCGGTGGCCGGACCGCCGGCAGCGGTCACCCCGTGGGTGCTGTCCGCGAAGTCCGCGGCTGCCCTCGAGGTTCAGGCCCGCCGGATCGCCGACCACGTTGCCGCCCGGCCCGAGCTCGACGTCGTCGACGTCGGGTGGACGCTCGGCGGTCGGACGACGTTCGCGCACCGGGCCGTCGTGCTCGGCGCAGACCGGGCCGAGCTGCTGAGCGGCTTGGACCGGCTGGCCGCCGACGAACCGGCCGACGGTGTGCTCCGCGGCTGCGCGAAGCCCGCGGGCAAGACGGCGTTCGTGTTCCCCGGCCAGGGCTCG
>JAHFVB010000462.1 GCA_023264755.1 Mycobacterium sp.
TTCGTAACCCAGTCCGGTGTTCGCGCCGGTGATGACGGCGGTGCGCCCGCTCTGGTCGGGAATGTCGGAGATGTTCCACCGGGACATGGCTGCTCCTAAGTACGATGGTTCCGGAACGTAGGCTCCGTTTGAGTCAACTATACGGAACGCGCACTCCGCTTTGTCAACCGAAGGATGGGCAGTGACTGAAACCGCGCGACCCATGCGTGCCGACGCGGCCCGCAATCGCGCACGCGTGCTCGCAGTGGCCTACCAGACGTTCGCGGCCGAGGGATTGGCCGTGCCGATCGACGAGATCGCCCGTCGCGCCGGGGTCGGTCCAGGCACCATCTACCGGCACTTTCCCACCAAGGAAGCACTCTTCGCGGCCGTGATCGAGGAGCGGGTGCGCACCATCGTGGAATGCGGACGGGCACTGCTCGCCGCCAGCCCGGACACCGCGCTATTCGAGTTCCTGCGCGAGATGGTCCGAACCTCTCGCGTCGACCACGGAATGGCCGACGCGCTGGCCGGATATGGCGTGGACATCGACACCGCCGCCCCGGGGGCCGAAGCGGCGTTCCTCGCGCTGCTCGACGACCTGCTGGCGGCGGCGCAACGGGCGGGCACGGTCCGCCTCGACGTCGGCCCGGCCGAAATGAAGGCGCTCTTCATGGTGTGCAAGTCGAACCAGGAATTCACTGCTGGCGTAGTCGACAGGGTGGTCGACATCGTCATCGCCGGGCTGCGAGCCCCGGGCCCGATCGGCCACTGAACGGTCGGTGCGGTCCGGCCACCTCGCATGTCCTTCAGGCAGGCGACTCGAATCGGCCGCCGCGGTTCGACTCTTCCACGTCAAAACGGGTGCCAACTGCGGCACTTGACGCGACTCCATACCTTGCACTCGCCATGGGCGAGTGCTAAAACTGGTATTGGCACTCGCGATCGGTGAGTGCTAGGTCGGGCCGGTGAGGCTGGGGCCGCACCTGCGGGAGCACACCCACAGCCGTCCGTCGCGGGCACTGAACCCGACCAACAAACGTGCGATCCCCTAATTCGGAGGAATCACTTCGCAATGGCCAAGACAATTGCGTATGACGAAGAGGCCCGTCGCGGCCTCGAGCGTGGGCTCAACGCCCTCGCCGATGCGGTAAAGGTGACGTTGGGACCCAAGGGCCGCAACGTCGTGCTGGAGAAGAAGTGGGGCGCCCCCACGATCACCAACGATGGTGTTTCCATCGCCAAGGAGATCGAGCTGGAGGACCCGTACGAGAAGATCGGCGCAGAGCTGGTCAAGGAAGTCGCCAAGAAGACCGACGACGTCGCCGGTGACGGCACCACCACGGCCACCGTGCTGGCTCAGGCACTGGTTCGCGAGGGCCTGCGCAACGTGGCCGCTGGCGCCAACCCGCTCGGCCTGAAGCGCGGCATCGAGAAGGCCGTCGAGAAGATCACCGAGACGCTGCTGGCTTCCGCCAAGGAGGTCGAGACCAAGGAGCAGATCGCTGCCACCGCCGGAATCTCGGCCGGTGATCAGTCCATCGGCGACCTCATCGCCGAGGCCCTGGACAAGGTCGGCAACGAGGGTGTCATCACCGTCGAGGAGTCCAACACCTTCGGCCTGCAGCTCGAGCTCACCGAGGGCATGCGCTTCGACAAGGGCTACATCTCGGGCTACTTCGTCACCGACGCCGAGCGTCAGGAAGCGGTCCTCGAGGATCCGTACATCCTGCTGGTCTCCGGCAAGGTGTCGACGGTCAAGGATCTGCTCCCGCTGCTGGAGAAGGTCATCCAGTCCGGCAAACCGTTGCTGATCATCGCCGAGGACGTCGAGGGCGAAGCCCTGTCCACCCTGGTGGTCAACAAGATCCGTGGCACCTTCAAGTCCGTGGCCGTCAAGGCTCCTGGCTTCGGTGACCGCCGCAAGGCCATGCTGCAGGACATCGCCATCCTCACCGGTGGCCAGGTCATCAGCGAAGAGGTCGGCCTCTCCCTGGAGACCGCCGACGTCACGCTGCTGGGCAAGGCTCGCAAGATCGTCGTCACCAAGGACGAGACCACCATCGTCGAAGGCTCGGGCGACCCCGACGCCATCGCCGGCCGGGTGGCCCAGATCCGCGCCGAGATCGAGAACAGCGACTCCGACTACGACCGCGAGAAGCTGCAGGAGCGCCTGGCCAAGCTGGCCGGCGGTGTTGCGGTGATCAAGGCCGGAGCGGCCACCGAGGTGGAGCTCAAGGAGCGCAAGCACCGCATCGAGGACGCCGTTCGCAACGCGAAGGCGGCCGTCGAAGAGGGCATCGTCGCCGGTGGCGGCGTGGCGCTGCTGCAGGCGGCTCCGTCGCTGGACGAGCTGAAGCTCGAAGGTGACGAGGCCACTGGCGCCAACATCGTGCGCGTCGCACTGTCGGCCCCGCTCAAGCAGATCGCCTTCAACGGCGGCCTGGAGCCGGGTGTCGTCGCAGAGAAGGTCTCGAACCTTCCTGCGGGTCACGGCCTGAACGCCGCGACCGGCGTGTACGAGGACCTGCTGAAGGCCGGCGTTGCCGACCCCGTCAAGGTCACCCGTTCGGCGCTGCAGAACGCGGCGTCCATCGCGGCGCTGTTCCTCACCACCGAGGCCGTCGTCGCCGACAAGCCGGAGAAGGCGTCCGCACCCGCGGGCGACCCGACCGGTGGCATGGGCGGCATGGACTTCTAAGTCCTGCTTTCGAGGAGGCCCGGTCCCGTTCGCGGGGCCGGGCCTTTTCGTTGCGCCGAACGCAAGGCGTGGCGTCCGCGAGTTCACCCCTCGACCGCTCCTACAATTCGGCCATGAGGCTGTCCGCGGCAGTGGGGGCGCTCGCCTTGGCCGGGGTGACCGCCATCGTGGGGCCCCTTCCGGTCGCGAAATCCGCGCCCGCCCTTCCGGTACCCACCCACATAGTGATCGTCGTCGAGGAGAACCACTCCGCTGCCGCCGTCATCGGCAACAAGGCGGCGCCGTTCATGAATTCGCTTGCCGCCAACGGCGCTTTGATGACGCAGTCCTACGCAGTGGCCCATCCCAGCGAGCCGAACTATCTGGCGCTGTTCGCCGGCAGCACGTTGGGGCTGACGTCGGATCAATGCCCGGTCGACGCCGGGGCCGCTCCGAATCTGGCTTCCGAACTACTCACGGCTGGGTACGGCTTCGGAGGGTTCGCCGAGGGGCTGCCCGCCGTCGGCTCACCGGTCTGCAGCGCGGGCAAGTACGCACGCAAGCACGTGCCATGGACGAACTTCAGCAACGTGCCGCCCTCGGCCTCCATGCCGTTCTCGGAGTTCAACGCCCGCACCGACTACGCCAGCTTGCCCACCGTGTCGTTCGTGATCCCCAATCTGGACAACGACATGCACGACGGCACCATCGAGCAGGCCGATGCCTGGCTGGCGACCAATCTGACGCGCTACGCCAATTGGGCCGCGGCGAACAACGGGCTGCTGATCCTGACGTGGGACGAGGACGACGACGGCGCCGCCAACCAGATCCCGACCGTCGTCTACGGCGCCCACGTCAAGCCCGGCAGCTACGCAGAGCCCATCAGCCACTACAACGTCTTGTCGACCGTCGAGCAGATGTACGGGCTACCCAAGACCGGGCTGGCCGCCAATGCTCCCGCGATTGCGACCATCTGGGCCTAGCCGGAAGCCGCGTCGGCCCCTTCGAGTGGCAGGCAGTCGTCCTTGCATCCCGGCTTCGTCACGGTCCCGGGCGCGGCCTTGCGGTGCAGCACCGCGTGACGGGGCACGACCGTCAACTGCTCACCGTCGAGTTCTCCCCGCCCGTCGACGATCAGCGTGTAGCCGCCGGAGGTGCCGGGCGGCCAGACCAGGGTCACCTCGCCGCGGCCGGTGACGTTCCGGCGGGTTCCCCCGCCGACGTTGCCGACGTCGAGGACCCCGCCGGTGAGCACCGCGTCGACCGCGACGGTGTGTGCGCGGTAGTCGTCGCCAACGGTGATCAGGTAGGCGAACGTGAAGTTCGCCAATTCGTCGGCCAGCCGGTCGAGGTCCACCTTGACGCTCATGTCGTGAGGATACGACCGGTGCGCGTGTGCGATTTCATCGTGTGTGCGGTTTCGTACGAGACACGCCGGTCGGGCGTATCGATCCGCACACTCGATGCGCGTCGCCTGTGGATGACGGCGTCGCTCGTGGATGACTGTGCTCCGATGCGCCCGACGAGTCGGACCTGGTTGCCAACGTGCAGGCATGAACAACGAGTGGCCGTTCGTCGCGTCCGAGGCCTTGGACGCCGAGGCACTGAGCTTTCGCGAGTTGCGCTCTGTTTACCGGGCCGAGCACCCCGGGATCTGGGTTCCGCGCGGTATCGAACTGAA
>JAHFVB010000072.1:0-4035 GCA_023264755.1 Mycobacterium sp.
GACACGTTCATCGTGCGGTCGCTGCTGATGCCGTCGATCGCGACGCTGTTGGGCCGGTGGTTCTGGTGGCCGCAGGTCGTCTATCCCCGCGGCGACAACCACTTCCGCAAGCCGCAGCCGACCACCCCGCCGCCGACTGCCGACGACGCGGACACCGCGAGCCTGCCGGCCCACGGCTAGCTTCGCTGGGACGCTCGTGGTTGCCCGGCTCGACCCTTGTCGGGGCCTGGTAGCGGTGTTACCGTTCGGACGGTAGACAGTTCGGCCTTGCCGACCCTCCGCATCCGAGATGGCGTATTTGCCAGCGCCGGAAGGGGCCCCATGAGTACTGCGGCCGAACGTGCGAGTCAGCTGGAATTGGTGGCCCGATTGAAGTCAGCCTATCCCGAGTTGCCCGACGCCCCCACGCCCGACCTGCTCGACCACGACCGCCTCGTCGCCTACATGAAGCCCGTGCACGACGTCGGCGGCGAGCCGGACGTGCCGCAGAAATACGAGAACAAGGACTACGAGTACTGGGAGCACATGACCTACGTGCTCTCCGAAGTACTGGCCTGGCGCGGCATCTGGCTGTCCGAGGAACGCCGCCGCATCGGCAACGTCGACGTCGGGCGAGCCATCTATCACGGCATCCCGTACTACGGCCGCTGGTTGTGGGCCTGCGCGCGCATCCTGGTCGAGAAGCACCACCTCGGGCTGACCGAGCTCACCGAGCGGATGGCGGAGGTCCAGGCGCGCTACGCCGACGGGCTGACCGGGAAGCCCCTGAAGGCCCAGCCGAAGTCCGAGGGCGACGGGTCCGGGGTCAAGCGCAACGAGCATGTCGTGCACGCCGTCGGCAAGGGCGACCCGCAGGTCTATGCCGGCCAGGCCGGGGCTGCCAGGTTTCAGGTCGGCGACCGGGTGACGGTGCGTGAGCTACCGGTGCTGTTCTACACGCGCACCCCCGAATACGTCCGGGGTGCCACGGGCGAGATCGCGAGCGTGGCCTACGAGAGCCCGGCGGCCGAGGACGAGACCTGGGACCGCCCCGGCGCCAAGCCCGAATGGTTCTACGTCGTGAGCTTCCGCCAGGCGGAGCTCTGGCACGGCTACACCGGCACCACCACCGACACGCTGCGCACCGAGCTACCCGAGCATTGGCTGCGCGCCGCGGACTGACCCACGACGGCACGGACGGAGCACCATGACGGCACACGGCCACGATCACGACCACGACCACGACCACGACCACGACCGCACGGTCAAGCCCATGGTCGACGAGATCACCGACTTCGAGGTGCTCGAGATCGCTCTGCGCGAACTGTGCATCGAGAAGGGCATCTTCACCGCCGAGGAGCACCGCCGGTTCACCGAGTTCGCCGAGCAGATCGGACCCACACCCGCCGCCCGGCTGGTGGCGCGCGCCTGGCTGGAGCCCGACTTCAAGGCGCTGGCGCTGGCGGAGCCCATGACGGCCAGCAAGGAAGTCGGCGTCGATTGGCTCGAGCCAACCGGATTCGGCACCCCCAGCGACTTCACCGCCTTCCAAATCCTGGAGAACACCCCGACCGTGCACCACGTGATCGTGTGCGCACTGTGTTCGTGCTATCCCCGGCCCATCCTCGGCAATTCACCGGAGTGGTACCGCACCCCCAACTACCGCAGTCGGCTGGTCAGGTTCCCACGCCAGGTGCTCTCCGAGTTCGGTCTCTATCTTTCCGCCGATATCGAAGTGCGCGTTCAGGATTCGAATCAAAAGCACCGCTTCATGGTCATGCCGATGCGCCCGGAGGGCACGCAGGGGTGGACCGAGGACCAGCTTACCGAGATCGTCACCAGGGACTGCCTGATCGGCGTCGCGGTGCCCAAGGCGGGGGTCACCACCAACGTCATCGTCGACACTCGGCCCGCGCTGCACCCCAGCGGGGAATGACGTGGACAGCGAAACGCTTCGGGGCATCGTCGCACGCAATCAGGTGTGGCCGCGGATGGCCGCGAAGTACGGCGTCGAGAACCCCGTCCCGCCCTGGAAGACCAGCCTCGACGGACTCTGCGACGCCCTCGACCGGGCGGCCTGCGAGGCGCCGGTACCCGACTTCAAGGAGCGCAGGGACGAGGAGGACGCGCTGACGGCGACCGTCTACGCCGACCTGCCCTACCCCGAAAGCCAGCTGGTCGCACTCGCCCACTCGTTGTTGGATCGCGGCGTCATCACCGAAACCGAGCTGAGCCACCGACTTGCCACCATCCGGGCCAGGCTCGAGGCCTGACGTCCGTCGAGAAAGCTGAAGTCCGCCCCAAGATCGGCTGTCGGAACGATTCCAAGCCTTCCGCCGCGGTGGACGACTCCGGCCAGGACTTCCCAGTCGATGCACATAAAGCCTGGTGATGTTCGACCCTGTCTGTGAGGTCGGGTAACGGTGTCTGGGAATCACCTTGAGCAGGGCAGCGGGACTACCTGAGAGGGGACTACAAAGAGCCGGGGACGCTAGCCGTTCATCCGGCTCGACGAGAGGTGACACAGAATGATCGACCTTCGTAACCCCGGCCGACGCGGCCGGGCGCTCGCGGCGGTGCTCGGTGGCGCCGCAGCGTTGGCCATGTGCGTCGTGGGCGCCGTGGCCGCCCAGGACAGTGCCGCCGGCCCGACGGTGGTGTCCTCCGGATCCATGAGCACCGGCGAGACCGCCACCGTCCAGTACTCGGCCACCGAGGGCACGTCGGTGGCTTCCCCCACCGTCAAGGCGACCCCGTACGGCGGGGCCGGCAGCTAAGCCGGGTTACTTCCAGGCGAAGACGGGTTGCTCGAGTTCGTCGACCGGGTCGGTTCGTCCCTCTAGGCACAGCCACCGCAGCTGCAGCAGCACGGCCCCGGTCGGGGCGTGGATCAGGTCGTTGCCCAACGGGAGCTGGACCACCGGACGGGAGCTCTCCGGGATGGTGATGAAGCGCGGAGAATCGGGTCGCTGCAGTTGGTGCAGGCCCACCCGGTAGGCCGCCACCACTTCGTCGGGCGCCGGGCGGGGCTCGAGCCGTCCCCCGCCCCAGATCACCACGGGCGTCATGACGTAGCCGGACCGCGTCGGGTAGTCGTCGAGCAGCCCGAGCACCGTCGAGGCCGGCAGCGCGATGCCGAGCTCCTCGTCCAACTCCCGCAGCGCGGCGTCGACCACGGTCTCGCCGGTATCCACGCGACCGCCAGGCAACGCCCACTGGGCGGCATGCGACCTGAGCCGAGCTGCTCTGCGGCACAACAGGAATGCCGCGCCACCGGACACCCCGACCATGCGGCCGTCCAGGTCCGAGGGCATCGGTCGGCCGGCGATCCAGTCGGCCACCGGCGCCGGATCCACCCGGTCCTCGCCAACCTCGGAGTCGACGAGCACCACTGCGACGGCAGCCTGACGCTTCGTCGGATCGGTCACCACCCGCCGCTGGTGGCTCCCGAGCCGGACCAGGAACCGATCCCGCAGCGCCTCGTCGTAGGTGATCGTCACGGCTTCGACCATAGGCGGACCGGCTACCGGCCCAGCACCCACAGCCGCCGTCGGGCACGCTGTAGGACACGATGACCTCCGCTGCCGCCCTGCTCGACGACCCGAACGACCTGTCCGCCCTGCGCGCCAGGGGCGCCGAACCCGACGAGCTGTTCGCCTCGTTCGCGGCCTGGGCCGAGGCCTCGGGCACCGTGCTCTACCCGGCGCAGGAGGAGGCGCTGATCGAACTGGTCAGCGGAGCGAACGTCATCCTGGCCACCCCGACCGGTTCGGGCAAGTCACTGGTGGCCACCGGCGCGCTCTACGCCGCGCTCGCCGCGGGCCGGCGCAGCTACTACACGGCACCCATCAAGGCCCTGGTCAGCGAGAAGTTCTTCGGCCTGTGCGACGTCTTCGGGGCGGCCAACGTCGGCATGCTGACCGGTGACGCCGCGGTCAACGCCGCCGCGCCCATCATCACCTGCACCGCGGAGGTGCTGGCGAACATCGCCCTGCGTGAGGGCGGTGAATCACACACGGCCACCGACATGATCGTCATGGACGAATTCCACTTCTA
>JAHFVB010000072.1:4045-12546 GCA_023264755.1 Mycobacterium sp.
GAGTTGCCGAGGGCGCAGTTCCTGCTGATGTCGGCCACGCTGGGCGACGTCACGTTCCTACGCGAGGACATCACCCGCCGGACCGGGCGGCCGACGGCCCTGGTGGCCAACGCCGAGCGCCCCGTGCCGCTGCACTACTACTACGCGACCACGCCGATGCACGACACCATCGGCGAGCTGTTGGGCACCAAGCAGGCGCCGGTCTACGTCGTCCACTTCACCCAGGCCTCGGCGCTGGAACGGGCGCAGGCACTGATGAGCGTCAACGTGAGCACCAAGGAGGAGAAGGCCGCCATTGCCGAACACATCGGCAGCTTCCGCTTCACCACGGCGTTCGGTTCGACGTTGTCGCGGTTGGTGCGTCACGGCATCGGCGTCCATCACGCCGGGATGCTGCCGAAGTACCGGCGGTTGGTCGAACAGCTGGCCCAGGCTGGCCTGCTCAAGGTCATCTGCGGCACCGACACCCTGGGGGTCGGCATCAACGTGCCCATCCGAACGGTCGTCTTCTCGGCGCTGTCCAAGTACGACGGCGTGCGCACCAGGATGCTCAACGCGCGGGAGTTTCACCAGATCGCCGGGCGGGCCGGACGCGCCGGCTACGACACCGCGGGCACCGTCGTGGTGCAGGCCCCCGAACACGAGGTGGAGAACCTCAAACAGTTCGCCAAGGTGGCCGACGACCCGAAGAAGCGCCGAAAGCTGGTGCGCCGCAAGGTGCCCGAGGGCATGGTGCCATGGAGCGAGGCGACCATGACCCGGCTGGTGGCGGCCACCCCCGAGCCGCTGACCAGCAACATGCGGGTGTCCACGGCGATGATCCTCGACGTCGTCGACCGGCCGGGAGATCCGTTCGTCGCGATGCGCCGGCTGCTCACCGAGAATCACGAACCGCGCAAGCGCCAACTGGCGCACATCCGAGAGGCGGTCGGCATCGCACGCTCGCTGTTGCAGGCCGGAGTCCTCGAACGCCTGGACCAACCGGAGCCCGACGGGAGGCGCTACCGGCTGACCGTCGACCTGCCGCCGGACTTCGCGCTCAACCAGCCGCTGTCGACGTTCGCGCTCGCCGCGATCGATGTGCTGGACCCCACCTCGCAAACCCATGCGCTGGACGTGGTTTCGGTGATCGAGGCGACCCTGGAAGATCCCCGTCAGATTCTGGCCGCGCAGTTGAAGAAGGCCAGGGGCGAGGCGATCGCCGCCATGAAGGCCGAGGGCATCGAGTACGACGAGCGCATGGAGCTGCTCGACGACGTCAGCTATCCGAAACCGCTCGAGGAGGTACTGGAGCACGTCTTCGACGTGTATTTGCAGAGCAATCCGTGGGCCGCCGACGGTCGACTGTCGCCCAAGTCGATCGTGCGGGAGCTGTGGGAGCGGGCGTTCACGTTCCGCGAGTTCGTGAGCATCTACGGGCTGACGCGATCCGAGGGCGCCGTGCTGCGCTACCTGTCCGATGCCTTCAAGGCGTTGCGGTCGGGGGTGCCCGCCGCCGCGCGGACCGAGGAACTGACCGACCTTGTCGAATGGCTGGGCGAGCTCGTCCGCCAGGTGGATTCGAGTCTGCTCGACGAGTGGGAGCAGCTCACCAGCCCGGACCAACCGCTGCACGCGGCCGTGACGGTGCCGGCCCGTCCTCGGCCGCTGACCGGAAACGAGCGGGCCTTCACCGCGATGATCCGCAACGCGCTGTTCCGCCGCGTCGAGCTGTTCGCCCGGCGCCGCTGGTACGACCTCGGGTTGCTGGACGCCGAGGCCGGGTGGACGTCGCAGCGCTGGGCCGACGTTGGCAGCGCGTACTTCGAGGAGCACGACGAGGTGCGCACCGGGGCCGACGCTCGGGGCCCGGCGCTACTGATCATCGACCGCGCCCCCGAGGTGTGGCACGTTCGGCAGATTCTCGACGATCCGGCGGGCGACCACGACTGGGGCTTCGACGTCGAGGTGGACCTCGAAGCCTCCGACGAGCAGGGGATCGCCGTGCTCCGGCTGGTCGACGCGGGCCGGCTGGACTAGCCGCGCGCCTGCCCAGCTGCGGCCTGATGCTGCTCGCTCTCCTGGGCCGGGCAGTCGTCGTGCCAGCAGGATGGACCACGCCTGGTCTCCGGCCGGCCGCCCACCCTCACCACGCGAAAATACGTCGGGTGCCCGCACGCGCACGTCTGACCCGTGTACTCGTGTCGCCTCGGCATTCATGCCCTCCTCTTACTCATGCCCTACTTCGTTGCCGAGGCCCCAGTTCGTTACCGGGACCTACTGAGGGAGGGGAATAGCCAATTTCGGCGGATCTATTCAACGGATCATGGCGCCGCACCCGTGTTGGACTGATGAGTCCTACTAACGATCAATAGTGCCGAATTTTGCCGGGAAAGCACCAGCTAGGGCGGCCTAACAGTCGCCCAAGTCACCTTGACGCTCGTCATAACTGGACTATATAGTTCACTTAATTCGTCACCACTTGGCGAAGCCCCTCGTCGCACAGAACGGACTGCACCATGAATCGTCGGCTCACTCGCCGCGTTGCCGCAGGCGTCGGCCTCGCCGCCGTCATCTCGATGGGCACGCTGACCGCCTGCGGTGGTGGCAATTCCGGAGGCCCGTCCTCCACCACCACGCCGACCTCCACCAGCGTCTCGCCGACCGAGAAGAGCATCAACCCCACCGGCGGCAACCTCTTCACCCCGCCCGTGAAGGCCACGCCGGCGCCCACCGCCATCCCCGGCGACCACTGAGTCGTCGGGCACGTCTCGTCAGTCCGGCGCCGCTCCGGCGGGCCGAAACGACGAGATGTGCCCGATCGCGTAATTCAGTGCGGCCTGCATGAGCCGTGGATCGTGGGCGGTCTGCGACAGCAGATAGCCGCCCTCGACGGCCGCGAGCAGGCCGGTAGCCAGCGCGGGCGCGTCGATGTCGGACGTCAGCGCACCGGCGTCGCGCATCCGCTCCAGCGTCGCCGAGAGAATCGCCCGCCACTCGGTGAAGTGCGCGGCCAGCGACGCCCTGGCCTTGTCGTCGGCGTCGGACAGCTCCGCGGCCAGCGATCCCAGTTCGCAGCCCCACAACCCGCGGCGCAGCGTGCAGCGCTGGACCAGGGCGTCGCGCCAGAGGTGAAGTCCGCGGAACGAATCCACCTTCTCCAGCCGTAACCGCTGCCAGGACAAGACTTCGTCGGCGCGCACCGTGATGACCTCGTAGACCAGGTCCGTCTTGTCGCCGAAGTGTTGATAGAACTGCGACTTGCTGGTCGCGCTGGCGGACAGCACCTCGTCGATGGTGGTGGCGGCCACGCCGCGCACGTGCATGAGTTCGGCGGCGGCCAGCACGATTCGCTTGCGAGTGGCGGCGCCGCGCGACGTCAACTTCGGTCGCGGTGCACCGCTGGGGTCCGACGGCACCGCCCCACTCTAACCCGAGAGTTGGACCCTGCAGTCCAACTCGGAATGCACAGGAAACTCCAGGTAGGACGGCTCCGTACCGGGCAAGACTAGGTCGATGGGGAGCCCGCGGCTGACGTCGGACCAACGCAACTCGTTCCTGGCCGCGCAACTCGGCTGGACCATGGACGCCTTCGACTACTTCATCGTGGTCCTGGTCTACGCGGACATCGCCAAGACGTTCGGAGTCTCCACCACCAAGGTCGCGTTCCTGACCACCGCAACGCTGTTCATGCGACCGGTCGGCGCGCTGGTGTTCGGGCTGTGGGCCGACCGGGTGGGCCGGCGCATCCCGCTGATGGTCGACGTCGCGTTCTACTCCGTCGTCGGATTCCTGTGCGCCTTCGCACCGAACTTCATGGTGCTGCTGGTGCTGCGCCTGCTGTACGGCATCGGGATGGGTGGCGAATGGGGGCTCGGCGCGGCCCTGGCGATGGAGAAGATGCCCGTCGAGCGGCGCGGATTCTTCTCCGGCCTGCTGCAGGCCGGCTACTCGATGGGCTACCTGCTGGCGACGGTCGCCTCGCTCGTGGTCATCGACTGGTTGGAGCTGTCGTGGCGGTGGCTGTTCGGATTGTCGATCATTCCCGCCGCCATCAGCCTGGTCATCCGCTCACGCGTGCGCGAGTCCGAAGTCTGGGAGGCCGCACAGGACCGAATGCGGTTGACCCGCACCAGAATTCGTGACGTCCTAGTCAGCCCTACGGTGGTGCGACGCTTCGTCTACCTGGTGGTCTTGATGACGGCGTTCAACTGGATGAGCCACGGCACCCAGGACGTCTACCCCACCTTCTTGCACGCCACCCATGCCGGCGGCGCCGGGCTGTCGAGCGAGACCACCAAGCTGATCGTGGTGATCTACAACGTCGGCGCCATCATCGGCGGGTTGACGTTCGGGACGCTGTCCCAACGCTTCGGCCGCCGCTACACGATCGTCTTCTGCGCCGTGCTCGGACTGCCCATCGTGCCGCTGTTCGCGCTATCGCACACCGCAGCGCTGCTGTGCCTGGGCGCCTTCGGAATGCAGGTCGTGGTGCAGGGCGCCTGGGGGGCCATCCCCGCTCACCTGACCGAGCTCTCCCCCGACGCGATCCGCGGCTTCTACCCCGGCGTCACCTATCAGCTGGGCAACTTGTTAGCCGCCTTCAACCTGCCGATTCAAGAGCACCTCGCGGCCTCGCACTCGTACCCGTTCGCACTGGCGGCCACCATCGTGCCGGTCCTGATCGCGGTCGCCGTACTGACGATGATCGGCAAGGATGCCACCGGCGTGCGGTTCGGCACCGATCAGAGCGCCTTCATCGCGGCCCGGTGACCCCGTCGTCGGAACCCACCGACGCCGACTCGACGGCCGCGACTTCGGTGAGCCCGCTGATGGTCAGCACCCGCACCAACAACGGATGGACGATCAGCCGCATGCGGTCGACCCGATCGGCGAACGAGAACAGCACGTTGATGCCCGCACTGTCGACGTACTCCACCGCGCCAAGGTCGACCGTCAGTCCGCCACCCCCGTCCGCGACCGCCGTGGCGAGCGCTTCGGTGAACGCGCCGATGTTGCTCAGGTCGAGCTCACCGACTGCGACAACGCGGGCCGAGCCGTCGTCGCCACGGTCGACGTTGAGCGTGAGCGGAGTGGCCATCAAGAGATCCTCGCGTACAGATTGACGGTAGTGCCAATTTCGTCGGTATGAATCGTGAAGTCGCGCATCAAGGCCCGCATCAGGGCCATCCCCCGCCCCCGACTGATGTCAGCCACCGACCGAGGCGGCTTCCACGTGCCGGTGTCGGTCACGGTGACCTTCAACTCGTCGACGGCGACGGTGGCCCGCAGGGAGATGGTGCCTCCGGGTCGGTCGCGATGGCCGTGCTCGATGGCGTTGGCGACGGCTTCGCCGGCGGCCATGAGCACGTCCTGGAGCTGCGTGGGCTCCAGCCCGGCCCGCACCAGCCAGCTGCGCAACGCATTTCGACTCGGGGCGAGCTGCGTGACGTCGGCGGCGAAGCTCATCACCAGCGGACCAGGCTGCCGGTACAACAGCACCGCGACGTCGTCGGGATAGCCGCCATGGGGCTCCAGCCGGTCCATCAGCTGCTCAGCCAGCTCGTCGACGAACTCCGCCCGGCCGTCCTTCACCAAGTCGGCGGCCAACGCCATGCCGTCGTCGAGCGAATTGCCGCGCCGCTCGACCAGGCCGTCGGTGTAGAGCAGCAGCGTCCCGCGGGCAGGCACCGTCAGCGTCGCCTCGGGCCGGGGCCGGCCCGGCCGCACCGCCAGCGGCAGCCCACGGCCGCCGTCCAGCATCACGGTGGTTCCGTCGGCGCAGGCCAGGATGGGTGGCGGATGGCCCGCGCTGGAGTACACCAGCGCTCCCGTCTCGAGCGTCAGCACCGCGCAGAACGCGGTGGTGCACGAAGCGCCTGGGAGCCGGGCGGCGAAGCGGTCCAGCCCGGCCAGCACGGCGCTGGGACTGGACTGCTCCAGTAGCAGTGCCCGGCACGCGCTGCGCAGTTGACCCATGACGGTGGCGGCGGCCAGCCCGTGGCCGACACAGTCCCCGACGGTCAGCGCGACCCGCCCGTCGTCGAGATCGACGACGTCGTACCAGTCGCCACCGACCTGCAACGGGCGACTGGCCGGGTGGTAGCGCACGGCAAAGCCCTCGGGCAGGGCCGCCGGGCCGAGCATCGCGTGTTGCAGCGCCACCGCGGTCTCGCGTTGCTCGTCCAATTGGTAGACGCGGTTGAGCCCCTGCCCGAGCCGTCCGGCCAGCACCGTGAGCAGGGTGTGGTCCTCGGCCGTGAACGGGCGTTGCTCGACCAACTCCACCCAGACCACCAGCACCCCGCGGGAATGCTGCAGCGCGATACCCGCCGTGCCCGCTTCCCCGGTGACGGTGGTGAGTAGGTCGGCGCGCCCCAACGACTCGATCTGCTGCCGCCGGTCCGGCGCCAGCTCGGCCCACTCGGTGGGCTCACCGGCACAGACCAGCTCCGGTGGGCCGGCCTGCGTGGAGCCGGCCTCGGGGAACGTCACCGCCAGCACGCGCCTGGCCTGCCATACCGCACGCAGTTCCTCGGCCGCACCGCGCAACGCGTCGTCGACCGTATCCGCTTGGGCCAGTTGCTGACTGAGCGCGGCCAGCGCGGTGGAGCGTTGCACGGCGTAGTGCTCGGCCGTGACGTCCCGGAAGGTTCCGACGATGCCGCTGCGCCCGGTGTCGGGATCGGCGGCGTGGTTGAAGGTGACCGCCGCCCACAGCCGGTGACCGTCCCGGTGCGTGACGGGAATGGTGAACGCGCCGTGAGTGTGGTCGAGCAGGCCCGCGAATTCCGCCTTCACCAGCCGATGAGACTCGGGGTCGGCGGAGCCATCCGGCCACCACGGGTGCGGCGGTTCGTAGGGCAGCCCCTCCGGGCCATAGCCGAGCATGTCCGCGAACGCAGCGTTGACCTCGCTGACGCAGCCATGTTCGTCACAGACGAAGAACGCCTCCTGCAACGAGTCCACCAGCGCAGTCCGCCACCGCGCGTGGTGGTTTCGCAGTCGCGCGAGTTCGACGTTGGCGCGGACGCGGGCCAGCAGGTCGGCGGCCGCGAACGGTTTGACCAGATAGTCGTCGGCGCCGGCCTGCAAGCCTTCGATGGAGGCCTCCTGCCCGGCGCGGGCGGACAGCAGCAGCACTGGAAGGGCGGCGGTGCGCGGATCGGTCCGCAACGCCGCGAGCAGCGCCAGCCCGTCCAACTCCGGCATCATCACGTCGCTGACGACGAGGTCGGGGACGCGACCGCGAATGGCCTCCAACGCCTGCCGTCCATCGGTGACCGCGCTGACCTCGTAGCCGGCGGTGCGCAGCAGGTTGGTCAGGTACTCGCGCATGTCGGCGTTGTCGTCGGCGATCAACACCCGCGCCGGCGCGCCCGAACCCTTCACCGGCGCCGTGGGGACCGCAGTCCCCGCGACGAACGTCGTGAGGCCGCCGTTGGTCGGAAGCCAGCGCAGCGCTTCCTGCACGTACGGCTCGGCGATGGGGCTGGTGCCCGCGACCGGTTGCCGCGGCGGGGCGAGGTCGGCAGCGGCCAGATGCGCGGCCCCGTACGGCAGGCGGACGGTGAACTCCGAACCCTCCTCCACCTGGCTGGCGGCGGTGATGGTGCCGCCGTGCAGCCCGACGAGCTCCTTGACGAGCGCCAACCCGATGCCGCTGCCCTCGGTGGACCGGGCGCGGGCGGTTTCGATGCGATGGAACCGCTCGAACAACCGCGGCAACTCCGCGGCCGGCACTCCGATGCCGGTGTCGGCGACGGTGACGACGGCGTGCTCGTCGTCACCGACCACGCGTACGGCGATGGAGCCTTCGAAGGTGAACTTCAACGCGTTGGAGAGCAGGTTGAGCACCACCTTCTCCCACATGTCGCGGTCGACGTACACCGGTCGCTCGAGCGGCGGACAGTCCACGATGAACGTCAGCCCTGCCCGGTCGACGGCCGAGCGGAAGACACTGGCCAGTTCGGCGGTGACCGCCGACAGGTCGACGGGTTCGAAGTTCGCCTGCATCCGGCCGGCCTGGATCCGCGAGAAGTCCAGCAGCGTGTTGACGAGCTTGGCCAACCGCAACCCGTTGCGGTGCACCAGCTCCAATTCGTGTCGGGCCTGCTCGTCGAGCCCGTTCAGCCGGCTGCGCAGTTCGTCGACGGGGCCCAGAATCAACGTCAGCGGCGTGCGGAATTCGTGGCTGATGTTGGAGAAGAACGTCGTCTTGGCGCGGTCGAGTTCGGCGAGCTCCTCGGCGCGTTGCTGCTGGACCTGGTAGCTGCGCGCGCTGCCGACGCCTGCGGCGAGGTGCCCGGCGACGAGTTCGACGAAACCGCGGTACTGCTCGTCCAGACTGCGGTGCCGATTCAGCGCGGCGACCAGGAATCCGATGGGGGTGTCGCCTTGGCGCAGCATCGGCACCACTAGCGCCTGCGTCGGCGGCTCACGCCAGGCGCCGGCGGGCAGCTGCGACTGGCCGTCGAGTTCCACCAGCGCGGCCTCACCGGCCGCCACCTCGGCGACCGGCC
>JAHFVB010000073.1:0-9209 GCA_023264755.1 Mycobacterium sp.
GCGCTGTCGATCAGCGCTAGAGCGATACCGAGTTTCAGTGTCGGAGAGAACGTTCCAGACGTGGTGATACCGACGGGCACCTCGTCGGCGAGCACCGTCATGTCGGCGCGCAGCACTCCGCGCCCGACGGCCCGCAACCCTCGCAGGAGCCGCTGGGGCCCGGCCGCCTTCTCGGCGAGCAGCGCGGCGCGGCCCCAGAAGGCGTCCTTCTTCCATCCGATGGCCCATCCGCAGCGCGCCTGCAGCGGCGAGATGTCCAGCGACAGTTCGTGACCGTGCAGCGGGTAGCCCATTTCGGTGCGCAGCGTGTCGCGTGCGCCCAGCCCGGCCGGTTCCCCGCCTGCCGCGGCGACGGCTTCGACCAGTGCGTCGAAGACCACGCCCGCCCGGTCCCAGGACGGCAGCAGCTCGTATCCGTGTTCACCGGTGTAGCCGGTGCGGCAGACCCGTACTCCGACGCCGCCGAACTCGGCGTCGGCATATCCCATGTAGTCCATGTCGGTCGGAAGGCCGAGGCTGCCGACGACGTCGGCCGACTTGGGTCCCTGCACGGCCAGCACCGCGTACGCGCGGTGCTCGTCGGTGATGGTCAGCCCGGCCGGGGCCCGCTCGACCAGTGCGGCGACGACGGCCGGGGTGTTGGCGGCGTTGGGTACCAGGAAGATCTCGTCGTCGGATACGTAGTAGGCGATCAGGTCGTCGATGACTCCCCCGGAGTCGTTGCAGCACAACGTGTATTGCGCCTTGCCCGGCCCGATGCGGTGCAGGTCGTTGGTCAGCGCGGAGTTCACGTACTCGGCCGCGCCTGGCCCGCGCACCAGCGCCTTGCCCAGGTGGCTGACGTCGAACAGGCCAACGGCGTTGCGGGTCGCGTTGTGTTCGCCGACCGTGCCCGCGTAGGACACCGGCATCGACCAACCCGAGAATTCGGCGAAGCTCGCCCCGAGCTCGCGGTGGCGGTCCTCCAGTGGGCCGTGCAGCAGGTTCTCAGTCACGCCGCCAGGTTAGTCGTGCCCGTCCGTGGAGCCACTAGCTAGGGTTGACACTCGTGAGCACCGCACCTGGCTACCAGCCCCCCACCGTCACCGTCTCGGCCACCCTGCCCAAGCGCGGGCTCGGCAAGGCGGTGCTGATCGTGCCCGTGGTCGCGGGCGAACACGACGACGTGACGGTGGTGGCGAACCCGTTCCTGGACGCCGAGGCGACCGGAGAGCTCGAGGTGGCGTTGACGGCGCTTGGCGCCAAGGGCGCGGCGGAGCAGACCACCCGGGTGCTCGTCCCGTCCTTGCCGGTGGCCAGCGTGCTGGCAGTCGGGCTCGGCAAGCCTCGCGACGAGTGGCCGGCCGACGTGATTCGGCGGGCCGCCGGGGTGGCCGCCCGCTCGCTGTCCGGCACGGAGACCGTGGTGACGACGTTGACCGAGCTGGACCTGGAGGCCGCGATCGAGGGCCTGATCCTCGGCTCGTATCGATTCGTCGACTTCCGCAGCGCCAAGACCGCGCCCAAGGAACCCGGCCTGACCAAGGTGACGGCGCTGTCGACCGCCAAGGGCGCCAAGGCCCAGGCGGCCAGGGCCACCGACGTCGCCGCTGCGGTGGCCACCGCCCGCGACTTCGTGAACACCCCGCCCAGCCACTTGTTCCCGGCCGAATTCGCCAAGCGCGCAAAGACGTTGGGCGAGGCCGCTGGGTTGACCGTGGAGGTGCTCGACGACAAGGCGCTGGCCAAGGCCGGGTACGGGGGGATCATCGGCGTCGGCCAGGGCTCGTCCCGCCAGCCGCGGTTGGTGCGGTTGACGCATGCGGGCGGCACCTCGAAGAAGGCCAAGAAGGTGGCCCTGGTCGGCAAGGGCATCACGTTCGACACCGGCGGCATCTCGATCAAGCCCGCGGCGAACATGCATCACATGACGTCGGACATGGGCGGCGCTGCGGCCGTCATCGCGACGGTGGTGCTGGCGGCCCGGCAGAAGCTGCCGATCGACGTCATCGCAACGGTGCCGATGGCCGAGAACATGCCGTCGTCCACAGCGCAACGGCCCGGCGACGTGTTGACCCAGTACGGCGGGATCACGGTGGAGGTGCTCAACACCGACGCCGAGGGCAGGTTGATCCTGGCCGACGCCATCGTGCGCGCCTGCGAGGACGAGCCCGACTACCTGATCGAGACGTCGACGCTGACGGGTGCGCAGACGGTGGCGTTGGGCGCACGTACCCCCGGCGTGATGGGCAGCGAGGCGTTCCGCGATCGGGTGGCCGGGGTGTCGCAGGCGGTCGGCGAGAACGGCTGGGCGATGCCGCTGCCCGACGAGCTCAAGGACGACCTGAAGTCGACCGTCGCCGACTTGGCGAACGTCAGCGGTTCGCGCTACGCAGGCATGCTGGTGGCGGGCGTGTACCTGCGCGAGTTCGTGGCCGAGGGCGTGCAGTGGGCGCACATCGACGTCGCGGCCCCCGCCTACAACACGGGCGGGCCATGGGGCTACACCGGCAAGGGTGGCACCGGAGTGCCGACCCGCACGATGTTCGCCGTGCTCGAGGACATCGCAGCCAACGGCTGACCCGGCGACTTCGGACGTCCCGGGCTACTCGAGCTGACGCCGTAGCTCGCGCTCCCGTTCGACGCGTCGGCGTGCGTCGTGGTCGCGCATCCGCTGGGGATAGCCGACCTTCTGCACGTCGTAGACGGGGATTTGGAGCTGCGCGCTGAGCTTGTGGGCACCGGCGTCGCCGCCGGTGCGGCGGCGGGTCCATTCGCCGTCTGCGGCGACCAGCACCACCGTCACCTCGGTGACGGTGGTCTGCGGTTCGACGTAGGCCTCGACGCCGTAGTGGGTGGCGACCCACTGGCGCAGGTAGGTCAGGTCCGCAGCTGGATCATGGCCATCGGCCGGGCGCCGCGAACCGCGACCGCGAAACCTGTTCAGCAGTCCCACCTGCATCCGACTCCCTTCCGCGCCGCGAGGGCAGCTCACTTTCGATTCACTTTCGATATTGCCAGAGCAAGAAACGCACTCGGCGGCACGAAGCGATGCGACCCGGGGATATCTGCGGAGTCTGCGACGACCCACGCCGCCGGACATGACAGGATGGAGTTCGACATTCGACCGAGCCGCGCGACCGTCCGAGGAGTCAACACACATGGCCATCTCCGTCCAGATGCCCGCACTTGGTGAGAGCGTCACCGAGGGCACCGTTACGCGATGGCTGAAGCAAGAGGGTGACACCGTCGAAGTCGACGAGCCACTGCTCGAGGTGTCGACCGACAAGGTCGACACCGAGATCCCCTCGCCGGTCGCCGGAGTGCTGACGAAGATCATCGCGCACGAGGACGACACCGTGGAGGTCGGCGGAGATCTCGGACTCATCGGTGAGGCCGGCGAGACCCCCCAAGACGCACCGGCCGAAGCGCCGGCAGAGGCACCCGCAGAGGCGCAGCCCGAAGCCGAGGCCGAACCGGAACCCGAGCCGGAACCAGAACCAGAACCAGAGCCCGCCAAGGAATCGGCGCCCGCGAAGCCGGCCGCGCCCGGTGGCGAGTCGACGTCGGTGACGATGCCCGAATTGGGCGAATCGGTTACCGAGGGCACCGTCACCCGCTGGCTCAAGAAGGTCGGCGACCGCGTCGAGGTCGACGACCCGCTCGTCGAGGTATCCACCGACAAAGTGGACAC
Source organism: Mycobacterium sp. (assembly GCA_023264755.1). Classification (GTDB taxonomy): domain Bacteria; phylum Actinomycetota; class Actinomycetes; order Mycobacteriales; family Mycobacteriaceae; genus Mycobacterium. The sequence continues at coordinate 3,674 of JAHFVB010000073.1, forward strand.
CGAGATCCCGTCCCCGGTGGCCGGCACGCTGATCGCCGTCACCGCCGAGGAGGACGACGTCGTCGCCGTCGGTGGCGAGCTCGGCAAGATCGGGGCGGCCGGTGCCGAGGCCGCATCAGCGCCGGAGCCGGCACCCGCCCCCGAGCCGGAGCCCGAACCCGAACCCAAGGCCGAGGCCAAGCCCGAACCGAAGCCCGAACCGAAGCCCGAACCGAAGCCCGAACCCAAGCCCGAACCCAAGCCCGAACCCAAGCCAGAGCCCACCCCCGAGCCCAAGCCTGCCGCGGAGAGCGACTCCTCCGGCGCGGGTGGCCCGTACGTCACGCCGTTGGTGCGCAAGCTCGCCAGCGAGCACGGCGTCGACCTGGCGTCGGTGAAGGGCACCGGCATCGGCGGACGGGTCCGCAAGCAGGACGTGCTGGCGGCCGCCAGCGCGCAGGAGGAGGCCAAGAAGGCCCCCGCTCCCGCCCCCGCTGCCAAGGCTCCCGCGGCCGCACCGTCACGCGCGACGCCCGCCCCCGCCCTGGCCCACCTGCGCGGCACCACGCAGAAGGCCAACCGGATCCGTCAGCTCACCGCACGCAAGACCCGCGAATCCCTGCAAACCACAGCACAATTGACCCAGACGCATGAGGTCGACCTGACCAAGATCGTGAACCTGCGGGCGCGGGCCAAGGCCAGCTTCGCCGAGCGCGAGGGCGTGAACCTGACCTACCTGCCCTTCTTCGCGGTGGCGGTGATCGATGCGCTCAAGGCGCACCCGAACGTCAACGCCAGCTACGACGAGGACTCCAAGCAGATCACCTACTACGACGCCGAGCACCTCGGCTTCGCGGTCGACACCGAGCAGGGCCTGCTCTCCCCGGTGGTGCACAACGCCGGGGACCTGTCGCTGGGTGGCCTGGCGCGGGCGATCGCCGACATCGCGGCCCGGGCCCGGTCCGGCAACCTGAAGCCCGACGAACTGGCCGGTGGCACCTTCACCATCACCAACATCGGCAGCCAGGGCGCGTTGTTCGACACCCCGATCCTGGTTCCGCCGCAGGCGGCGATGCTGGGCACCGGCGCGATCGTCAAGCGGCCCCGCGTGGTCGTCGACGACAACGGCAACGAGTCGATCGGTGTGCGGTCGGTGTGCTACCTGCCGCTGACCTATGACCACCGACTGATCGACGGTGCCGACGCGGGACGCTTCCTGACCACCATCAAGCGCCGGCTCGACGAGGCCGCGCTCGAGGCCGACCTCGGTCTCTAGAAAGGGCTGTTGGTCAGTGGCCGACGGAAGCAACCATGCCGTCATCGCGATCGCGGGGTCGTCCGGACTGATCGGCGCGGCGTTGACATCCGCGCTGCGGGCTGCCGACCACCGGGTCTTGCGGATCGTGCGGCGGGCCCCGTCGAGTCCCGACGAGCTGTTCTGGAATCCCGACAGCGGCGAGTTCGACGCGAGCGCCCTGGACGGCGTCGACGCCGTCGTCAACCTGTGCGGGGTCGGCGTGGGCGACAAGCGGTGGTCGGGGGCGTTCAAGCAGAGCCTGCGCGACAGTCGCATCGGGCCCACCGAGGTGCTGTCCAGCGCAGTCGTCGCCGCAGGCGTTCCGGTGCTCGTCAACGCCAGCGCGGTCGGCTACTACGGCGACACGCGTGACCGCGTCGTCGACGAGGCGGCGCCCGCCGGGCAGCGGGCGCCAGTACCTGCCGTGGATCACCCTCGAAGACGAGGTGCGCGCCTTGCTGTTCGCGATCGGTCGCGACGAACTGTTCGGGCCGGTGAACGCCACGGGTCCGGCCCCGGTGACGAACGCCGAATTCACTGCGGCACTGGGGCGGGCGGTGAACCGGCCGACTCCGGCAGTCGTGCCAGGATTCGTGCTCCGCACCGTGCTCGGCGAGTTCGCCGACGAAGGTGCGCTGGCCGGGCAGCGCGCCATCCCGGCCGCGCTGGAACGCGCGGGATTCGAGTTTCACCACAACACCATTGGCGAGGCGCTGAGTTACGCCACGGCCCCCAAGGCGTCCTAGTTCTAGAAGCAGTGAGCTCCAGTAGCCTGGGAGCCATGGGTTCGGCGTCGATCAGATCCGCGGAAACGGCCATTGACGTCCGCCGACTCGGCAGCGTCGACTATCTGGAGGCGCTTGCGCTGCAACGCCAGCTCGCGCAGGCCCGCCAGGCCGGTGGGCCCGACACCCTGCTCCTGCTCGAACATCCCCCCGTGTTCACCGCCGGCAAGCGGACCGAACCGCACGAGCGGCCGAGCGACGGTCGGCTCGTGGTGGACGTCGATCGCGGCGGCAAGATCACCTGGCACGGTCCCGGACAACTCGTCGGCTACCCGATCATCGGCTTGGCTCAGCCGCTCGATGTGGTGAATTACGTACGCCGCCTTGAGGATGCGTTGATCGCCGTGTGCGCCGGGGTGGGGCTGACGACGGGGCGGGTCCCGGGCCGGTCCGGAGTGTGGGTGCCCGGTCGAGCCGGACGACCCGACCGCAAGATCGCCGCCATCGGCATCCGGGTCGCCAAGGCGACGACGCTGCACGGCTTCTCGCTCAACTGCGACTGTGACCTGGACGGGTTCTCCGCGATCGTGCCGTGCGGCATCGCCGATGCGGGCGTCACCTCGCTGACCGCCGAGCTGGGGCACCGGGTGAGTGTCGACGACGTAGCCGACCGGGTCGGCGAGGCGGTCCTCGGCGCGCTGGATGGCCGACCCGCGCTAGCATCGTCTAGGTGAGCGTCGAGCCCGAGTCCCCAGCCGCAGGCCCGTCGACTCCGGGGCTCCGCAAGCCCCTGCGCCTCGAGGTGCGCAATGCCGAGACCCCCATCGAGCGCAAGCCGCCATGGATCAAGACCCGGCTGCGGATGGGCCCGGAGTACCAGGAGTTGAAGTCCCTGGTCCGCCGGGAGGGTTTGCACACCGTCTGCGAAGAGGCCGGCTGCCCCAACATCTACGAATGCTGGGAAGACCGTGAGGCCACCTTCCTGATCGGCGGGGAGCAGTGCACGCGGCGCTGCGACTTCTGCCAAATCGACACGGGCAAGCCCGCCGAGCTCGACCGGGACGAGCCGCGCCGGGTCGCCGAGAGCGTCGCTGCGATGGGGCTGCGCTACAGCACCGTCACCGGCGTCGCCCGCGACGATCTGCCCGACGGCGGGGCGTGGCTGTACGCCGAGACCGTGCGCCAGATCAAGGCGCTCAACCCCAACACCGGCGTGGAGTTGTTGATCCCCGACTTCAACGCCATCCCCGAACAACTCGAGACGGTCTTCGAAACGCGCCCGGAAGTGTTGGCGCACAACGTGGAGACGGTGCCCCGGATCTTCAAGCGGATCCGCCCGGCGTTTCGGTACGAGCGCAGCCTCGCGGTGATCACCGCGGCGCGCGACTACGGGCTGGTGACCAAGAGCAACCTGATCCTCGGCATGGGTGAAACCCCCGACGAGGTGCGCACCGCGCTCACCGAGCTCCACGAGGCCGGTTGCGACATCGTCACCATCACCCAGTACCTGCGCCCGACGGTGCGCCACCATCCCGTGGAGCGTTGGGTCCACCCCGATGAGTTCGTGGAGCACCAGCGGTTCGGTGAGCAGCTCGGCTTCGCCGGCGTGCTCGCCGGTCCGCTCGTCCGTTCGTCCTACCGGGCGGGCCGGCTGTACGCGGCGGCCGCGCGCGTGCGGGCCGACTCGGCGCAGCGCTAAAAAGTCCACCCGTATCCTGAACCAATGGCGAAGACCCGGGATCCCGCAGCTGTCAAGGCCGCCAAGGCCGAGGCAAAGGCGACGCGCAAGGCGGCCGCGAAGGAGCGCCGAAGCCAGCTGTGGCAGGCGTTCCAGATTCAACGCAAGGAAGACAAGCGGCTACTGCCGTACATGATCGGCGTGTTCGTCCTCGTCGTGGCGCTCGCGGTGGTCGGAGGCCTCTTCAGCGGCAGCACCTTCACGATGGTGACGTTGATCATCCTCGGTGTGGTGCTCGGCGCCCTGCTGGCCTTCATCATCTTCGGGCGCCGGGCGCAGAAGTCCGTCTACAGCAAGGCCGAGGGCCAGACCGGCGCGGCGGCCTGGGCGTTGGAGAACCTGCGCGGCAAGTGGCGCGTGACGCTAGGCGTGGCGGCCACCGGACACTTCGACGCGGTGCACCGCGTGATCGGTCGACCGGGTGTGATCTTCGTCGGCGAGGGCTCGGCGGCCCGCGTCAAACCCCTGCTGGCGCAGGAGAAGAAGCGCACCGCCCGACTGGTCGGCGAGGTCCCGATCTATGCGGTCGTGGTCGGCAACGGCGAGGGCGAGGTGCCGTTGTCCAAACTGGAGCGTCACCTGACCAAGCTGCCCGCCAACATCACGGTCAAGCAGATGGACGCGTTGGAATCAAAACTGGTGGCCCTGGGCACCCGGATGGGTCCGGCCGCCATGCCCAAGGGCCCGGTGCCGGGCGGGGCGAAGATGCGCGGCGTCCAGCGCACCATGCGCAGGAAGTAGCGCGAGCGCTCAGCGCCTGACGACGGCGGTTCCGGTGAGCTTGTCCTGGAGTCCGCGGCCATCGCCGTCGGCGAACAGCACGGGTACCACCAGGAACACCAGCAGCCCGCGGGCCAGCGCGCGCCCCACTCCGACGTGCGCGCGGTGGTCGATGGAGGCCACCCGCAGCCCGAAGGCGAACTGGCCGGGGGTGAAGCTGAACAACCGCACGGACACGACACCGAGCAGCAACCAGGCCACTGCCCCGGCGGTGGATCCCCGCCAGGAGTACAGGAACTCGTCCCCACCGATGAACCCGAAGACGATGAGCAACCGGGCCAAGCCGGCGGCGATGAACCAGTCCACGAACAGGGCGCCGACGCGGCGACCGGTCTTGGCCAGGGCACCCGGCCCGTGCGCAGGCAGCCCCAGCCGTTGACCGGGGTAGTCGTTGGGCCCCTGGGTCGGTGTTCCCGGATCGTAGGGAGGTGGGCCGGAGAGCCAAGAACCGTACTCGCGGGGCATGGACCCAGCATAGGTTGATCGGAATTGCGTAACGTCCGTGCAACATGCGGTTGACTGGGGTGCAACATCGTGTCCCTAGCGTCAACCGGCGGGCTACCAGTCAAAGGAGATTACTAAGTGGCAGAAAAGACAGCCGACGACCTCTTCAAGCTGATCAAGGATGAGAATGTCGAGTACGTCGACATTCGGTTCTGCGATCTTCCCGGCGTCGTCCAGCACTTCTCGATCCCGGCCTCGGCCTTCGACGAAAGCGTCTTCGAAGACGGTTTGGCGTTTGACGGATCGTCGGTGCGCGGCTTCCAGTCCATCCACGAATCCGACATGATGCTGCTGCCGGATCCCGAAACGGCACGCATCGACCCGTTCCGGGCGGCGAAGACGCTCAACGTCAACTTCTTCGTGCACGACCCGAACGACAAGTCGGCCTACTCGCGTGACCCACGCAACGTCGCACGCAAGGCCGAGGACTACCTGAAGAGCACCGGCATCGCCGACACGGCGTACTTCGGCGCCGAGGCCGAGTTCTACATCTTCGACTCGGTGAGCTTCGAC
>JAHFVB010000073.1:9219-12546 GCA_023264755.1 Mycobacterium sp.
TTCCGAATCCGGCTGGTGGAACACCGGCGAGCCCTTCGAGGCCGACGGCAGCCCGAACCTCGGTTACAAGGTCCGCCCCAAGGGTGGCTACTTCCCCGTCGCACCGTACGACCACTACGTCGACCTGCGCGACGACATGGCCACCAACCTGCAGAACTCCGGGTTCGTGCTGGAGCGCGGCCACCACGAGGTCGGCACGGCCGGCCAGGCCGAGATCAACTACCGGTTCAACACGCTGCTCCACGCAGCCGACGACGTGCTGCTGTTCAAGTACATCATCAAGAACACGGCGTGGGGGGCCGGCAAGACCGTCACGTTCATGCCCAAGCCGCTGTTCGGTGACAACGGCTCCGGCATGCACGCCCATCAGTCGTTGTGGAAGGACGGCAAGCCGCTGTTCTACGACGACAAGGGCTACGCCGGACTGTCGGAGATGGCGCTGCACTACATCGGCGGCATCCTGCACCACGCCCCGTCGCTGCTGGCATTCACCAACCCGACGGTGAACTCCTACAAGCGGCTGGTGCCCGGCTACGAGGCGCCGATCAACCTGGTCTACAGCCAGCGCAATCGGTCGGCCTGCGTGCGCATTCCGATCACGGGCGAGAACGCCAAGGCCAAGCGCCTCGAGTTCCGTTGCCCCGACAGCTCGGGCAACCCGTACCTGGCGTTCGCGGCGATGCTGATGGCCGGTCTCGACGGCATCAAGAACAAGATGGATCCCGGGCTGCCCATCGACAAGGACCTCTACGAGCTGCCGCCCGACGAGGCCAACAACATCCCGCAGGCACCGACGTCGCTGGCCACGGTCATCGACAACCTCGAGAAGGACCACGAATACCTCACCGAGGGTGGCGTGTTCACCGAGGACCTGATCGAGACGTGGATCTCGTTCAAGCGGGAGAACGAGATCATGCCGATCCAGATCCGGCCTCACCCCTACGAGTTCTCGCTGTACTACGACGTCTAAACCCGTCGGTTAGCCGGTGTGACGGACCCCCTTTCGACTGCGGTCGGGAGGGGGTTCGTCGCATCGGTAGGGTTGGCCCAATGACGAAACTGGAGTCGCAGCTGGAGGCCAAGCTCGTCGCGTTCTCACCGATCGTGTTGAGCGCGTTCCGAATCGTGTTCGCGCTGTTGCTGCTCTGCCACGCCGCCTCCCACCTGTTCGCTCTTCCGGTGGCCAGGTTGCAGGCCGACTTCGGCTCCTGGCCGCTCTGGTGGGGCGGGTTGCTAGAAGCGGTGACCGGCCTGCTGCTGCTGGCCGGGCTGGTGACTCGGCTGGCGGCGTTCGTCGCCTCCGGGGTGATGGCCTTTGCGTATTTCACCCAGCACCAACCGAAGTCGTGGTGGCCCATCGTGAACAACGGCGAGCCGGCGGTGCTGCTGTGCTTCGGCTTCTTCCTGCTGGTGTTCACCGGCGGCGGCGCCTTGGCGCTGGACGCGATGCGGGCCAAGCGCTAACCGTCGAGCGCGAGGTCCTCGCGGAAGCGCTGCAGGCCGTCGATCTTCTGGGCCAGCGACGCCTCGAGACCGGTGTAGAACATCCATGGCATCGTGATGATGCCGGTGATGCCGGCGGCCTCGGCGCGCGCGTAGTGCTCGGGGGTGAACGCATCGGTCAGCGGTGTCAGCACGGTGAAATCGTCCATGGACAGCCCGTTTTCGGCCCGCAACTCCCGGAGCTTGGCAACCGATGCGAGTGCCCGGTCGGTGGTGATGAGATCGCCGATCCAGCCGTCGTTGCGCGCCGCGCGCCGTAGCGCAATGTCGGACAGCCCACCGACGTAGATCGGAATGTGCGGCGGGGTGGGTTCCATCTCCAGGCGCGGCGTGGAGTAGAACTCGCCGGAGAATTCGGTCCAGCCCGGCTGCCACAGCGCACGCATCAGTTCCAGCATCTCGTCGGTGCGCCTGCCGCGGCGGTCGAACCGCTGGCCCAGCAACGCGAACTCCTCGGAACACCATCCGACGCCGATGCCCAGTTCCAGCCGGCCGTCGGCCAGACATGCAGCGGTACCAATGGCTTTCGCCGCCGAGTAGGGGTCCCGCATGGCGGGCAGGTACACGGTGGTGACGAAACGCAGCCGGCTGGTGGCCAACGCGATCGCCCCGATCATCACCCACGGATCGGGCCAGTGGGTGAACGGCTCCCACCGGCGGGAGCCGTCCTTGGTGTACGGGTAGGGCGTCTCGAGCGTCTCGAGGTTGAGCACGTGGTCCGGGATGCCGATCCCGTCGTAGCCGAGATCGTCTGCGGCCTTGGCGATCTCGACGGCGTCCTTGATGTCGAGAAACGCGGTGCTGACGTAGAACTTCACCTGGAGACGATCCGCGGTTGGCTTCCGGTCACGCGTCGAAGACCTTTCTCACCACGGCTTTGGCGCGACGTGTCACCCGCAGGTAGTTGTCCAGGAACTCGCCGCCGTCACCGTCGGCCCAGCCGGCGGCCAGCGCCACGGCGTTGAGTTGGCGGCCGGGGCCCGGCAACTGATCGGTCGGCTTGCCCTTCACCAGCACCAACGCGTTGCGGGCCCGGGTCGCGGTCAACCACGCTTCCCGGAGCAGGTCCACGTCACCCTCCGGAAGCAGGTGTGCCGCGTCGATCACGTTGAGCGTCTCCAGCGTCGAGGTGTTGTGCAACTCAGGAACGGCATGGGCATGCTGCAGCTGCAGCAGCTGTACGGTCCACTCGATGTCGGCCAGCCCGCCGCGCCCGAGTTTGGTGTGGGTGTTGGGGTCGGCGCCGCGCGGCAACCGCTCGGCGTCGATGCGCGCCTTCACGCGCCTGATCTCCTGCACGGCGGCGGCCGACACTCCCCCGGCCGGATAGCGCGTCTGGTCGATCATCAACAAGAATCGGTGGCCCAGGTCGTCGTCGCCGGCCACGCGATGGGCCCGCAGCAGCGCTTGAATCTCCCACGGCTGCGCCCACTTCGAGTAGTACGACGCGTACGAGTCCAGGGTGCGCACGAGTGAGCCGCTCCGTCCCTCCGGACGCAGGCTGGCATCGACTTCCAGCGGCGGGTCGGCACTCGGCGTGCCGAGTAGCTTGATCACCTGATCCGCGATGGTCACCGACCAGCGGGTGGCCACGGACTCCTCGACGCCGCCGACCGGTTCGCAGACGAACATCACGTCGGCGTCGGAGCCGTACCCGAGTTCTTGGCCGCCGAGCCGACCCATCCCGATGACGGCGATGCGCGCGGGTACCCCGTCGGCGGGGGTGTTGGCGCGGATCACCGCGGCGAGCGCGGCCTCGAGCACCGCCACCCACACCGCTGTCAACGCCTTGCAGACGTCGGTGACGTCGAGCATCCCGAGCAA
>JAHFVB010000074.1 GCA_023264755.1 Mycobacterium sp.
GTCACGGCGGTCAAGTCGGGTGCCGACTACGTGTCCGCCCCCGTCTACTCGCACCTGATCTACGACATCGTGCCCGGCGAGCAGACCGTGCTGCGGCATCCCGACATCCTCATCCTCGAGGGGCTCAACGTGCTGCAGACCGGGCCCGCGCTGATGGTGTCGGACCTCTTCGACTTCTCGGTCTACGTCGACGCCCGCATCGAGGACATCGAGAACTGGTACGTATCCCGGTTTCTGGCGATGCGCGCCGGCGCGTTCGCCGACCCGCAGTCGCACTTTCACCACTACTCCACGCTGACCGACGAGCAGGCGGAGTTCGCCGCCCGCGACATCTGGCATTCGATCAACCGGCCCAACCTGATCGAGAACATCCTGCCGACCCGGCCCCGCGCCACCCTGGTGTTGCGCAAGGATGCCGACCACGCGATCAACCGGCTACGCCTGCGCAAGCTCTGACCGAGTGATTTCGGCGTGTTCGGGCGCGCTGAGCGCGCCCGAACACGCCGAAATCGCAGGAGTCAGCCGCGCATCCGGCGCAACCCCTGGTATTGGAGCTCGGCCATCACCAGCGTGTACACCCCGCTGCCGATGGTCAGTACGACACCGACGGTGGTCAGCGGCATCACACCAAGTACGACGAAGAGCACCGCAAGCGCGGTGTAGCCGAGGTTGCCGATGACCAGGACGGTGCCCAACGTACGCACCCGCCGCTGCAGGGACAGACCGTATACCGCGGCGCCGTAGGCGATGAAGAAGGCGCCCATCGAATACTCGAACGCGGTCGTGGTGCCCGACAGCTCCGCCAGGCGCGCGGCGAGTGGGACTCCCACGATGCCCATCAGTGCACTGAGCGCGGCGTCCAGGCGAATCGCGAACCGCAGGAACGAGTCCTTGGCGGCGGTGGTGTTGGGAGTGGCAATGGTGGTCATCGAGCTTTCCTTCCTAGTTGGATTTTCGAACGGGTTGGTTTTCCGAACGGTCGGGTTTTCGAAGGGTCGGGTTCTCGAACGGAAACCTGAGGCCGGTGCGGGCCGCCCGCCGTAACCTCTTGCGGCGGGCGGCCACACACCGGTTCGGAGGGAGTCACGCCAGTCGGCGCACTCCGAAGTACTGGCCGGCCGCACAGCCGAGCGTCGCGACGATCGTCCCGAGCACCATGGCCACGCCGGCGCCCGTCAGCGGCCACACGCCGAGCAGCAGAACGGCGAGGGCAGCCACGGCGAACACCACGTTCGCCACTACGGCGCCCACGCCGACCCAGCGGATGCCCGGCGCGGCGGCGAGCACGTAGAGCCCGGCGCCGTAGCCCACCACGACTGCGCCCGCGATCCATTCGGATACCGAGGACAGGCCGGACAGCCGCGACAGCGGGTCAGCCGCCATCGCGACGAGTAGGCCGGCGCCGGCGCAGAGCGTGGCATCGACCCGCAAGGCGAAGCGGAGTAGGGCGTCCGAACTGTCGGACAGGGGTCGGATGGCGGTGGTGGCCATGATGAGCTCCTCGACTCTGAGGGTGTTCTCCGGATGCCACCAACGCTGCTCGGAAGTCACTGCCAGGTCGACGCAGAACGCTGCCAGTCACTGCCAACCGCAGGTCAGTGCCTCAGGAGGAAGCCACGACCGGCGTGCCGCGCAGGTCCGCCGCGATGACGCGCGCGGCGGCGTTCTGCCAGTTGTGCAGCGAACGCTGCGGCACCTCGGTGACGAACCACTGCCACGCCTGACGAGCGACGGGATCCAGCCCGGCCGCGGTGGCGTTCTGCGCGTACGCGCGCACCCCCACGACATAGGGGAAGTACAGCGAGTTGTAGTGCCGCCACTGCTCGCTGGTGCCGAAGTCGCCGCCGTCGCGCGGCTTGAGTGCGGCGATCCGGTCGGCCAGCGCGGCCTTGAGTTCGTTGGCGCGCTCCAACGGCTGGTCTGGTACGCCCCGCGAGGCCAGCCGCGCGTCGATGACCGGCAGCGCGGTCAGTGGGCTGGCCACCAACTTGGACAGGTCGCCGTAGTGGCCCAGTGCCCGTCGGGTGAGTCGCACGAACGTCTCGTCGCTCACGCCGTCGAGCGGGTTCTCCGATCGCAGCGGCAGCGCTGCCTCGGCGTCGCGAAGCGCGGCCCGGCCCGCCCTCAGGTCTGGGGAGAAGGCCAGCCGGTCGAGCACTCCCGCCAGCGGATCGGCCAGCACGTTGATCGCGGTGGCGATGCCGATGCTGGTGAACAGCAACACCGTCAACGCGGTGTGCTCGGAGGTCACCGCCATGCCGATCAGGGCCTGCCCGCCGAAGAGCACCGCGACGACGACGCTTCCGATGAACGACCGCAGCATGTCGGCGCGCAGGGCCTGCCCCTCGTCGAACGCATCCCACAGTGCCACCGCCACGCCGAGCAACAGCACGTCGCAGCACGTCGACGCCAACGCCAGCCAACTCGGCACCAAGCCCAGCGGGATCACCAGGATCGCGTTGCCGAGTGCGAAGAACAACGTGGCCACCACGGCCGCGCGGAACGCCCGGCGTGGCCTGCCCTGCCGCCGTACGGCGATGACCATCGCACCAAGGGTTGATCCCGAGATCACGCCGAACATCACCCAATGGCCGAGCCGCAGTGGGCCGTTCACCCCACCGGCGAGCGTCGCGCCCACCGTGCCCAGCACCGCGACGGTCGCGACCGCGGCCACGTCGCCGACGCGACTGCGCCAGGTGTCGCTTCCTCGCGCGAGCTCCAGCAGCACCGCACACCACGCCACCCCTGGCACCACGACCAGGTACACCTCGAGTCGGCTCAGCAGCGCGGAGTGTGGTCCACCGGTCACGCGGACCGCGTCCAACGCGACGACCAGGGCGAAGCTCATCAATCCCACGGCGGCCAGCGCCAGCACGGGTTTGCGGGGGTTACGCGCCAGCAGGTAGAGCCCGAGCCACCAGCTCAGGCCGAACACCACTGCGGACATCGCAGCCATGGGTTCAGTCTGGCACGGCTATTGGCCGTATCGCCGATGCCTCAGCGTGTAATCGCGCAGCGCCCGCAAGAAGTCCACCCGCCGAAACGCCGGCCAATGCGCCTCGGTGAACCACATCTCCGAATAGGCGCTCTGCCACAGCAGGAAGCCCGACAGCCGCTGCTCACCCGACGTCCTGATGACCAGGTCGGGATCGGGCTGACCGGAGGTGTAGAGGTTCTCCGAGATGGCATCGACGGTGACGGCTTCGATCAGCTGCTCGGCCGTCGCACCGTTGGCGAGTTCCTTGCTCAACAACGCCCGGACGGCGTCGGCGATCTCCTGACGCCCGCCGTACCCGACGGCCACGTTGACGTGGAACGAACCTGCGGCCGCCCCAATGGTCGAGTCGACGGCGTCGCGCAGCCGGCGGGCGGGTTGCTCGCCAAGCAGCTCCAGGTCGCCGACGGTGCGCACGCTCCAGTGGTTGGCCGGCGCGCAGATCTCTTCGACGACGTCGGTGATGATCTCGATCAGCGACGCCAGTTCGGTCGGTTCGCGTTGCAGGTTCTCGGTGGAGAGCAGGTAGACGGTCGCCATCTCGACGCCGATCTCCTGGCACCAGCGCAGCATCTCGGCGATCTTGGCGGCGCCCATGCGGTAGCCGTAGCTGACGTCGTCGTGCCCCTCGTCGCGGGCCCAGCGCCGGTTGCCGTCACACAGGACGGCGATGTGGCGCGGCAGTTGAGATTTGGACTGAGCCAGCTCCTGACGCAGCCGCAGCTCGTACAGCCGGTAGGCCGGCTCCTTGAGACGCGGCGGAATGATCTCCACAACAAATCAGACTACTGTGATCCCGGAGTGCCACCAGGCGAGTTCAATGGAGGTGACATGTCCAATACCGACTTCTCCCTCGACACCGCCGACGAAGCACAGCAGCAACCTGCGCGCGTCTACGCCGAGGACTTCCCCGAAGCCGTGGCCGATGGTGTCGCGCAGTTCCTGGGCAAGCCGCGGCTACGTGGCTGGATTCACGTCTACTCGGCCGTCGTCGCCTTCATCGCGGGCGCCGCGCTGGTGTCGGTGTCGTGGTCGGTCGGATCGACCAGGGCTGGCCTGGCCACCCTGCTCTACACGTTCACGATCGTGGCGATGTTCGCCGTCAGCGGTACCTATCACCGGGTGAACTGGAAGTCGGCCACGGCGCGCAAGTGGATGAAGCGCGCCGACCACTCGATGATCTTCATCTTCATCGCGGGCAGCTACACCCCGTTCGCCTTGCTGGCGCTGCCTTCGGAATCGGGTTGGGTGCTGTTCTGGATCGTCTGGGGCGGTGCGCTGGCGGGGGTGCTGCTCAAGATGTGCTGGCCGACGGCACCACGCTGGGTCGGCGTGCCGCTCTACCTGTTGCTCGGGTGGGTGGCCGCGTGGTTCATCGTGCCGATCATGGACGGCGCGGGCGTCGCGGCGCTGGTGCTGTTGATCGTCGGAGGTGCGCTGTACAGCATCGGCGGCGTGCTCTACGGGCTCAAGTGGCCCAACCCGTGGCCGCGCACGTTCGGCCACCACGAGTTCTTCCACGCGTGCACCGCGGTCGCGGCGATCTGTCACTACATCGCCATGTGGTTCGCGGTCTTCCGCTGAGCGATTTCGGCGTGCGATTTCGGCGTGCGATTTCGGCGTGCTTTCGCCCCACTAGTGGCCGGTTAGCGCGCGGAAATCACTACAGCGGGGTGATGTTCTCGGGGGTCCAGTAGGCCTTCATCGACGTGATCTTGGCGTCGTCGTCGAACGTCATCACGCTGATGATCTCCATGCGGATTCCGCCGTCACCCGCCTTCAGGGTGAGCCGCCAGAAGAACGCCGCCTCGTGGCCCAGCGCCCGCAGCGTCACGATCTCGGTCTCGAACTGTCCGCCCTTGGCCAGGCCACCGTAGAAGCCGCGGATGGCCTCGTGCCCGATGTGGACTTCGCCGCCGACGGGATCCTCGACGGTGGCGTCCGACGCATAGAGGTCGACGACGTCATCGACGGCACCCTTGCCGGCGGACTCCAGATAACGGTTGACGGTTTCGGTGATTCGCTCACGCAACTGCTCACTCTGGGCCATCAGCGGCACGTTACACGGACGTGTTCAGTGCGGTGGCAAGATCTTCGGCGGTCGTGACGGGCAGCCCGCACGTCCGCCCGCGGCACACGTAGGCGGCGTCACGATCGCCGATTCGGTGGCGGTCGAGCAGCAGCTCCGACGAGTTCGGCTCACCGCCGATCACGATCGCCCCGCCGGGGGCCAGGGCCCTTGCTGCGGACAGCAATTGCGAGCCCTGATCGGCGCAGGCCACCGCGACCTGGATGGGCCCGCGCACGGCGGCCTCGGCGACCGCCAACCAGTGTCCGGCGGACCTGGCGGCCTTGGCCAGCAGCGGCGTGGCCGACTGCAGCGTCGCGGCGGCCAGACGTCCGTACCGGTCCCCCGGAGCCAGGTGCTCGGCCAGCTGGAGCGCCTCGGCCATCAACGCGGCCCCCGATGGGGTCGCCCCGTCGACCGGATCGGCGGGCCGCACCACGAGCCGCGCGGCGTCGTCGGCGGTGTCGAACCAGTGCCCGGGTCGCTCGGGATCGGCGAAGTGTGCGACGGCATCGTCCACCAGGGCCGTCGCTGCACCCAGCCATTCCTCGGCCCCGGTGAGTTGATGAAGCGTGAACAGGGCGGTCGCCAACGCAGCGTGATCCTCGAGGATGGCCGCCCCGTCGCCGACCCGGCCGCCCAGGCTGGCCCGCCGCAGTCGTCCGTCCACGACGTGCAGGTCGATCAGGTTGCGGGCGCATGTCACAGCGGCCGTGAGCAATTCGGGCGCGTCGAGCGCCACCGATGCCTCGGCCAGGGCAGTGATCGCAAAGCCGTTCCAGGCCGCGATCACCTTGTCGTCGCGCGCCGGCTGGGGCCGGGTCAGCCGGTGGGCCAACAGGGCCGCCCGCACCCGCTCGAAACGATCCGCGTCGTCCGGGTCGGCCAACAGTTGCAGTACCGAGCGGCCCTGCTCGAAGGTGCCCTCGTCGGTGACCGCGAAAAGGCTGGCGGCCCAACGCCCGTCGTCGGCTCCGAGCACCTCGCGCAACTGAGCCGGCGTCCAGACGTAGGTCAGCCCTTCCTCGCCGTCGGTATCGGCGTCCAGCGCGGAGGCGAACATGCCACCGACTCCCAGCTCGTCGACCAGGAAGGCCGCCGTCTCCCTACCGACCTTGCGCGCCAACGGGTCTCCCCGCCGCCGCCACCAATGCGCGTAGTCCCGCAGCAGCAACGCGTTGTCGTAGAGCATCTTCTCGAAGTGGGGCACCACCCACGACGCGTCGACGCTGTAGCGGGCGAAGCCGCCGGCGAGCTGGTCGTAGATGCCGCCACGCGCCATCGCCGTGCACGTCCGCTCGAAGGCGCCCAACGAACCGGGCGCGCCGGTCCGCTCGTGGTTGCGCAGCAGCGCTTCGAGCAACGCCGACGGGGGAAACTTCGGAGCGCGACCGAAGCCGCCTCGGACCGCGTCCTCGTCGCGCAGTACCGCCGCCACGGCGAGGTCACACCCCTCGGCCGTCACCGGAGGGCCGCCGCCCGGCAAGCCCGAGGCCATCGACCGCAGTTCGTCCACGAGCTGGTCGGAGGCCCGTTCGACGTCGTCGCGGCGCGTGCGCCAGGTCTCGGTGACGGCCTCCAACAACTGGAGGAACCCGGCCTTCGGGTAATAGGTGCCGCAGAAGAAGGGCCGCCCGTCGGCGGTCAGGAAGCACGTCATGGGCCAGCCGCCCTGGCCCGTCAGCGCGACCGTCGCGTTCATGTAGACCGCGTCCAGGTCGGGTCGCTCCTCGCGGTCGACCTTGATGCAGACGTAGTCGGCGTTCATCGCCGCGGCCACGTCGTCGTCCTCGAAGGACTCGTGGGCCATCACGTGACACCAGTGGCAAGCCGCGTAGCCGATCGACAAGAGGATCGGGACGTCGCGGCGGCGCGCCTCGGCGAGCGCCTCTGGCGTCCATTGCTGCCAGTGCACGGGGTTCTGGGCGTGCTGGCGCAGGTACGGGCTGGTGGCCTCCCCGAGCCGGTTAGCCCCCGGGTTCATGGCTCGGGCGGCCGTCCGGCTCCTCCGCGAGCCCGACGGTCCCCTCGTCGACGGCTTGGTCGGGCTCGGGGTGCTCGGGGTCGAAGGACTCGGGCAGCTTGCGCAGATGTCGGTTCATCGACCACACCAGCAGGAACGTGCCGATCAGCAGGATGACCACGACCACCAGGCCGACGGGGCTGGCCTTGCCGAAATCCGGACCCGTGTCACGCGGGGTTTCGTCGGCGAGCAACCCGGCGACGAACATCAGTGTGTCGGTCACGGGTCGATTCCCGCGAAGAGGTCGTCCTCGGGCAGTGCGATCGGAACTCGGGAGCGGGCCAGTTCGAACTCCTCGGTGGGCCAGAGCCGCTGCTGCCACTCCATCGGAGTGGTGAAGAAGAAGCTATTCGGGTCGATCTGGGTGGCGTGAGCCAACAGCGCCTCGTCGCGCTGGGCGAAGTACTTGGCGCACTCGACGCTAGTGGTGATCCGATCGGAGACGACGTCGAGCTCCGGATCCCAATCCTTGAGCCATTTCTCGAACGGGCCCACCTCGCCATTCTTGGCGAACTCGTCTTGAAACAGCTGCATGCGCTTCCGCAGAAAACCGTGGTTGTAGTAGAGCTTCGACACACTCCACGGTTCGCCCGCCTCCGGGTACAGCCGGTAGTCGGCCGCTGCCTCGTAGGCCGCCATCGACACTTCGTGGCACCGGATGTGGTCCGGGTGCGGATAGCCACCGTTCTCGTCGTACGTCGTCAACACGTGCGGCTTGAACTCGCGGATCACGCGCACCAGTCGTTCGGTCGATTCGGCCAGCGGCACCAGCGCAAAGCAGCCCTCGGGTAGCGGCGGCGGTGGGTCGCCCTCGGGTAGGCCGGAGTCGACGTAGCCCAACCAGCAGTGTTCGACGCCCAGGATCTCGGCAGCCCTGGCCATTTCGTCGATTCGGATCTCGTGGATCCGGCCGTGGACGTCCGGCAGGTCCATCGCCGGGTTGAGGATGTCGCCGCGTTCGCCGCCGGTCAGCGTCACCACCATGACCCGGGCACCCTCGTCGGCATAGCGGGCCGTGGTAGCCGCACCCTTGCTGGACTCGTCGTCCGGGTGGGCGTGCACCGCCATCAACCGCAGTTCGCTCACTCGTGCCTACCTGATCGCTTGGTTCGTCGGAACTCGTCGATGGGTTCCAACAACTCGGGTAGCCCTATAGTTCCAGTCCTAGTAGACCCATCCGACGCCGACCTTCCCACCCGGCCCATCCGAGGGACATCCAAACTCTCATGATCGACCGTCCGGCCGCCCGCTACGGGCGTCAGCGGATGTCCCGGCGAGCCCGTCGAGGCATCCTGATCGGACTGTCGGTGCTGATGGTCGCGGTCGGCGTCCTGGTGGCGTTCGTCGGCTTCCAACGGCTCGGCACCTCCGAGGTCAAGGGGGAATTGGCCGGCTACCGGTTGGTCGATGGCCAGACGGTCGAGGTCACCATCAGCGTCACCCGCCAGGATCCGTCGCGGCCGGTGGTCTGCATCGTGCGGGCGCGCTCGATCGACGGCAGCGAGACCGGACGCCGCGAACTCCTGGTTCCCCCGTCGCCACGGTCAACTGTGCAGGTCACGACCATCGTCAAAACCAGCAAACCGCCGGCGATGGGCGACGTCTACGGGTGCGGCACCGATGTCCCGTCCTACCTGCGAGCGCCCTGAGCGCGACCCCGCCAGACGACCACACAACAAACGCCGAACTGCGAATACATGAAAATTCGCCGACCCCGCGGTGGTACTGTGTTCGAGTACACGGTTCCCAGGGGAGCCGTGTATTGCTGCTTTTTGTGCCTTCCAACGGGTGCGGACGCGGCAATCAACGCGAAAGACTTTTCAGATCAGAGAAGCGCTGAAGACGATGAAGACAGGAGCGCGACGACATGACTGACACGCAAGTCACCTGGCTGACCCAAGACGCCTACGAGCAGGCCAAGGCGGAGCTCGACGAGCTGATCGCCAACAAGCCCATCATCGCCGCCGAGATCAACGACCGGCGCGAAGAGGGCGATCTCCGCGAGAACGCCGGCTACCACGCGGTGCGCGAGGAGCAGGGCCAGCAGGAAGCCCGCATCCGCCAACTGCAGGAGCTGCTGAGCAACGTCAAGGTCGGCGAAGCGCCCAAGCAGTCCGGCGTCGCCCTGGTCGGTTCCGTCGTGAAGGTGTACTTCGACGGCGACGAGTCGGACTCCGAGACGTTCCTGATCGCGACCCGCCTCGAAGGCGTCGGCGACGGCAAGCTCGAGGTCTACTCGCCCAATTCGCCGCTGGGTAGCGCGCTGCTCGACGCCAAGGTGGGCGAGACCCGCGAGTACACCGTGCCGAACGGCAAGACCATGAAGGTCACGCTGGTCAGTGCGGAGCCCTACCACACCTGAGCCCTGGTCGGAGGGCTGACGTCCGGTCATGGCGCAAATCGCCGAGGACTTGCTCCTCCTGCTGCTCGACAACGCGTCCGGACATCCGGCGCTGGAACGGGACCGCTGTGAGCGGGTGCTCGCGGGCGCGGTGTTGCTCGATCTGGCCTACGCGTGCCGGATCCGGCCCGCCGTCCCAGGGGAACGGGTGCAGCCGGGTCGACTGCTCGCACTCACCGGCGGCGGCGCCCTCGATCCCGTCGTCGAGCCGGCGTTCCGCCTGCTCCAGCGCAGCCCGCTGCGGCCGTCGACCGCAGTGGACAAACTCCGCAAGAACGCCCAGGAGCACGTCGCGGTACATCTGGAGCGGATGGGCCAGCTCGGGCGCAGCCCGCTGGGTGCCAAGCGCTACGGCGACATCGTGGCCTGGCCGCTGACCAACCGAGCGCGAGTGGGCGCGGCCCGCGCCGCGCTCCTGTCGGCCTTGTTCGACCGCCGGCCACCCACGCCGGCGACGGCGGCCATCGTGTCGCTGCTACACGCCGCGGACGGGTTGGGTGCGCTACTCAGCCTCAACGACCGGGGCTGGCGCTGGGTGCACGCTCGGGCCACCGAGATCTCGAGTGGCAGTTGGGTCGACGAGTCGCCGACCGCGCTCGCCGAGGTCAATCTGGCGGTCACGGCGTCGGCGCTGCGAGGCGCCCTAACGTAGCGCCTGTTCGAGGTCGCCGAGCAGATCCGCGGCGTCCTCGATCCCGACCGACAGCCGCACCAAGTCGTCGGGCACCTCCAATTGCGAGCCCGCGGTCGACGCGTGGGTCATCGCACCGGGATGCTCGATGAGCGACTCGACGCCGCCCAGCGATTCGGCCAGGATGAAGATCTCGGTCCGCGCGCAGAGGCTGCGCGCCGCCTCGCCTCCGCCCCGCAACCGCGCGGACACCATGCCGCCGAATCCGCTCATCTGCTGGGCGGCGACCCGATGGTTGGGATGGTCGGCCAGCCCCGGGTACAGCACCTGCTCGATCGCGGGATGCCCGGCCAGATACTCCGCGATCAGCGCAGCGTTCGAGCAATGCCGCTCCATGCGCAGCGGCAGCGTCTTGAGCCCGCGCATCGTCAGGTAGGCGTCGAAGGGGCCGGGGACCGCGCCCGCGCCGTTCTGCAGGAACGCGAAGGCGTCGTCGAGCTCCTCGTCGTTGGTCAGCAGGGCGCCCCCCACCACGTCGGAGTGGCCGCCGATGTACTTCGTCGTCGAGTGCAGCACGACGTCGGCGCCCAGCCGCAGCGGCTGCTGCAGGGCTGGCGAGGCAAACGTGTTGTCCACCAACACCTTCACCCCCGCAGTCGACGCCAGTCCCACGATCCCGGCAATGTCGGCGATCGTCAGCAGCGGGTTGGTCGGGGTCTCGACCCACACCAGCTTGGTGTTGGGAGTCAGAGCCGTCCGTACGGCGTCGAGATCGGACAGCGGGACGGGCGTGTGCTCGATTCCCCACTTCGTGAAGACCTTGTCGATCAGCCGGAACGTCCCGCCGTAGGCGTCGTCGGGAATGACGATGTGGTCGCCGGGGCGCAGCACCGCACGCAACGCGCAGTCGGTGGCGGCCATCCCCGAGCTGAAGGCCCGTCCGTAGGAGGCGTACTCGACGGCCGCCAGGGCAGCCTCCAGGGCCGCACGGGTGGGATTGCCGGTCCGGGCGTACTCGAAGCCGCCCCGCAGCCCGCCGACACCGTCCTGGGCGAACGTCGAACTGGCGTAGATGGGCGCATTGACCGCCCCCGTGGCCGGGTCCGGGCGATACCCGGCATGAATGGCCTTGGTCGCCGGTCCGTATGCGCGGTATGCGTCGGCCTTGCTGCGCTGCTCGCTCATGGGGGAAGCCTAACGGGGCGCAATGCCGTGCTCGTCACCCCGCTGGACCAGGCTCGAAGCCGCCCGGTGCGGCCCGTCACTCCAGGCTGCTCCACGGCCCTCCAAGCCACCCCACGCCACTCCGCGGCGCTCGGCCTCAACCATCCCGGACCGAGCGACCGCGGAGCAGCGCGGCCGGGCTACGGCGTCAGCGGTGCAACCTGTCCACCCGTGAGGGTGCGGTAGGTGTACGCCAGGAACAGCTGCGCCACCGGCGCCGCCACGATGACGCCAACGCCGCACGCCAGCTCGCCGACGAACAGAATGGCCGCGGCGACCAAGAACGCCAGAATTGCCGGACCAAAGTTGTTCTTCACCGTGTCGATGCTGGCCTTGAGGGCATCGACGGCCCCGAGATTGCGGTCGATGACGAACAAGTACGTGAACATCGCGAAGAGACCCACGATGAGCGCCGGCACGACGCACAGCACGTATCCGAGTGCCGTCAGCGCGCCGATGATCAGCCCGGCGACGATCACCTGACCCAGGTTCTTGGGCTTGAAGAAGTCACCGATCGTCACCGGCTGGCCGTCGACGACCTTGAACAAGCCGTTCAGATATGCGGACTGGACGATCGCGCCCAACACCACGAACAACAACACCGCACCGGCGACGATGAGGAAGAACGAGACGCTGAACATCGAGCTGCCCGCGTCGGTCGTGGTGTAGTCGTAGGTGCCGGTACTGGGGTCGTAAGTCGACGTACCAGCGGTCAGACCCGCGCTCGCGAAGATCGCGGCGAAGAGGGCTACGTACAGCACGGCGCCGATGACGCCGATGATCAACCCGTAGATGAGCGTGGGGACGATCAGCGGACCCGGGTTCTTCGAGAACTTGTTCCACGCCCAGGAGAACGCCGTGCCGACGTCGAACCCACCGGACGGCGGGCCGCCGTAGCCACCTCCGGGAGGCGGAGGCGGCGCGAACGCCCCACTGGGCGGCGGAGGCGGCGGGTAGCCACCCTGCTGGGGCGGCGGAGGCGGATAGCTGCCCTGTTGTCCGGGCGGCGGCGGATACCCGCCACCCGGCGGGGGCGGCGGAGGCGGATAGCTGCCCTGCTGCCCGGGCGGGTACCCACTACCCGGCGGAGGCGGCGGAGGCGGATAGCCACCACCCCCCTGCGGCGGAGGCTGGTAGCCACCGCCGGGCGGAGGCGGCGGAGGTGGCGGAGGTGGATAGTCTCCACCGGGCGGAGGT
>JAHFVB010000463.1 GCA_023264755.1 Mycobacterium sp.
CGGCATAGCGTCCCGATCCGGCGTCGCCACTCACCTGACGAGTTCCCGAATGTTCTGCACTATCGGACATTTCGCATTCCTCGTCGCCTCGGCAGCGGCCACGACCGTCGGGGCCTCGGTCGAGGATAACCGGCACGCCAGCTGCGAGGTGGGGTCGTTGGACCCCAACTTCGAGCCAAACGACACCACCGCCGCCGAGCCGGGCGACGCGGCCACATCCACCGGCCACGTCCACCGGCCACGGTAGGGACCTTCGACCCTTTCACCACCCCGACGGGAGCGACGATCATCAGGCGCCCAACCGTCCCACCCCGACCGCACTACGCATCCTGGCGATCCGCACCTGCCCGGACGTCGGCGCGGCTAGTGTCGCCGATGCCACCGCCACGTGGCACCGCACGAACGACAGCACGCAGGAGAGCATCACCATGGCAGCTACGTCTTCTCGGCCGGAGGGCACGACCGCTCCAGCCCAGGTCCACATCGCGCGCGAGCACCTGCCCATCCCGGACGTCAAGCACGTCGGGCTGACGACGTACGACGCCAAGGATCCGAACACCAAGTACCCGCCGATCACGCCGTTGCGGCCGCCCAAGGACGCCCCCAACGTGCTCATCCTGTTGATCGACGACGTCGGCTTCGGGGCGTCCACGGCCTTCGGCGGTCCGTGCCACACCCCCGTCGCCGAGCGACTAGCGGCAGGCGGGGTCAAGCTCAACCGCTTCCATACGACGGCACTGTGCTCGCCCACCCGCCAAGCGATGCTCACCGGACGCAACCACCATTCCGTCGGCATGGGCGCCATCACCGAGATGGCCACCTCGGCCCCCGGCAACTCCAGCATCCGGCCCAAGGAAAAGGCGCCCATCGCCGAAACCCTGCGGCTGAACGGCTACTCGACGGCACAGTTCGGCAAGTGTCACGAGGTGCCGGTCTGGGAGGTCTCCCCCGCCGGCCCATTCCACCAGTGGCCCACCGGGTCGGGCTTCGAGTACTTCTACGGGTTCATCGGCGGCGAGGCCAACCAGTACTACCCGGGGTTGTACGAGGGCACCACGGCAGTGGAGCCGCCCAAGTCGCCGGAAGAGGGTTACACGCTCAACTCCGATCTGGCCGACCGGGCCATCACCTGGGTGCGCCAGCAGAAGGCGCTGGCCCCCGACAAGCCGTTCTTCATGTACTACGCGCCCGGTGCGACGCATGCGCCGCACCACGTGCCCAAGGAATGGTCGGACAAGTACCGCGGCAAGTTCGACGAGGGCTGGGACGTGTTGCGCGAAAGGATCATTGCCGAGCAGAAGGCGTTGGGTGTGGTTCCCGAAGATGCCGAGCTGACGCGGCGCCACGAGGAGATCCCCGCCTGGGACGACATGCCTGCCGAGCTCAAGCCGGTACTGGCCCGCCAAATGGAACTGTATGCGGGCTTTCTCGAGCAGACCGACTACGAGATCGGGCGGGTGCTCGACGCCATCGAGGACCTCGGCGTGCTCGACGACACGCTGGTCTACTACATCATCGGCGACAACGGGGCCTCGGCCGAGGGCACGCTCAACGGCTGCTTCAACGAGATGACCACGCTCAACGGCATGCCCGGCATCGAAACCACCGAGTTCCTGATGTCCAAGATCGACGACTTCGGCACGCCGAAGGCCTACAACCACTACGCCGTCGGATGGGCGCACGCACTCTGCGCG
Source organism: Mycobacterium sp. (assembly GCA_023264755.1). Lineage (GTDB taxonomy): Bacteria > Actinomycetota > Actinomycetes > Mycobacteriales > Mycobacteriaceae > Mycobacterium. Next base: position 1,695 of record JAHFVB010000463.1, read on the forward strand.
CCGTACCAATGGACCAAGCAGGTGGCCTCGCACTGGGGCGGTACCCGAAACGGCACGATCGTGCACTGGCCCAACGGAATATCCGACAAGGGCACCACGCGCAATCAGTTCCATCACGTGATCGACGTCGCCCCGACCATCTTGGAGGCGGCCGGGTTGCCCGCGCCGATGTCGGTCAACGGCATCGCACAGGCGCCACTGGAGGGAGTGAGCATGTTGGGCACGCTGCGCGACGGTGCCTTCCCCGAGACCCACGACGTGCAGTATTTCGAGATGTTCGGCAATCGCGGCATCTATCACCAGGGCTGGACCGCGGTGACCAAGCACCGCACTCCGTGGAAGACCGACACCCCGGTGCCCTTCGCCGACGACGTCTGGGAGCTCTACGGGCCCGACGACTGGACTCAGGCCCGCGACCTTTCGGCGGACAATCCCGACAAACTCGCAGAGTTACAACGGCTTTGGCTGATCGAGGCGGTGAAGTACAACGTGGTGCCGCTCGACGATCGTGGGTTCGAGCGGATCAACCCAGACATCGCGGGCCGCCCTCAGCTGATCCGCGGGAACACCCAGCTGCTGTTCGACCGGATGCGGGTCAGCGAGAACTGCATCCTGAACCTGAAGAACAAGTCGCACTCCGTCACCGCCAACGTCGTGGTGCCCGAATCCGGGGCCAACGGCGTGATCGTCACCCAGGGCGGCAGCGTCGGGGGCTGGTCGCTGTATGCCCACGAGGGCAAGCTCAAGTACTGCTTCAACTTCTTCGGCATCGACTACTACATCATCACGGCGGACCTGCCGATTCCGGCGGGCAGGCACCAGGTGCGGATGGAGTTCGCCTACGACGGCGGCGGATTGGCCAAGGGCGGCGACGTCACGTTGTACTACGACGGCAAGCCCGTCGGCAGCGGCCGCGTCGAGCAGACCCAGCCGATGGGCTATTCGGCGGACGAGGCCTGCGACGTCGGCTCCGACACCGGCTCGCCGGCTTCCCCCGACTACGGGGCGACCGGCAATCGCTTCACCGGTGAGATCGAATGGGTGCAGCTCGACATCGGCGAGGACGGCCACGACCATCTCATCACCGCAGAGGAACGGTTCAATCTGGCCATGGCCCGCCAGTAGCTCAGGTGGTGTAGTCGAGGCTGGTCATCATCCCCGCCTCTTGGTGGTAGGTGTTGTGACAGTGCATCATCCACATGCCCGGATTGTCGGCGACCAGGGCCACGGTGACGGTTTGTCTGGGCAGCACGATGGTGGTGTCCTTGCGCGGGCCCGGCCGGCCGTCGGCGTCGAGCACCTGGAAGGTGTGCCCGTGCAGGTGCATTGGGTGCCACATCGTCGTCTTGTTGGTGAACGTCAGGGTGGCCCGCTGGCCCTGGGTGATGCCGAGCGGGGCAGCATCCGGGTAGGGCCGGCCGTTGATCGCCCAGTCGTAGTTCATCATGCCGCCGGTGAGCTCGGCGGTGAGGGCGACGTCGGCTCGGGTGAAGCCCAGGTCGTGTTCTGGGGTCGAGGTGAAGACGCCGACCGTGCCCACCCGACGGCCGAGTTCTGCCGGGGCGAAGTCCGGAGCCGGGGCGGTACCCGCTCCGGTGGACAGCAGCGCCCGCGCCAGCGCGTTCTTGCCCTCGGCCTGCGCCACCAACGGAAAGACGCCGTCACCGGCGGTCACGATGACGTCGTAGCGTTCGCTCATTCCGAGTAGGAGGGCGTCGACTTCCGTCGGCACGACCGGATAACCGTCGGTGTGGGTGACGGTCATCGAATGTCCGGCCAGCGCGACCCGGAACGCGGTGTCCGAGCCTGCGTTGATCAACCGGATCCGGATGCGTTGGCCGGGTTTGGCGGTGAACGTGGTCGGAGCCGCCGGAATGCGTCCGTTGACGAGGTAGTAGGGATAGCTGACGTCCCCGGCGTCACCGCCGAGCAGGCTGCTGGTGCCGACGCCGCCCATCCCCATGTGCCCCATGCCCGGCATGCCCGACATGCCCTGGTGCAGGCCGGCGTAGACGTCCTTGGGGGACTTGCCGACACCGTCGGTCCAGTCGTCGAGCACGACGATCCATTCGGCGTCGTATCGGCCCGCTTCGCTCGGATCGTCGACGATCACCGGCGCATACAATCCGTAGTCGGCATCGAGACCGGTGTGCGGGTGCGCCCAGTAGGTGCCCGATTGCGGGACCGAGAAGCGATACGTGAAGTCATGCCCGACGTCGATGTTCGGGGTGGCCGGCGCCGCTCCGTCCATGTCGTTGCGCAGCGCGATGCCATGCCAGTGCACCGAGGTGGGGTGATCCAGCTGGTTCGACACCGTGACGGCCAGTTCGTCGCCGACGTTCGCCCGGATCAGTGGTCCCGGAATGCCGTCGCCAAAGGCCAGCGTGCGTACGACGGGTCCACCCAGGTCGACGGTGACGGCGCCCGGGCGTAGTGCCGCCGTGACGGTCCGTCCCGTGTGGGGCCGCGCCGCCTCCGCTGCGGCGATCGCCTTGGAGTAGTCGCCGGGCGCCGAGCCGGGCGCCGAGCCGGCCGCTGAGCCAGCCGCGGGCGTCGTCGGCGACGGACCGCCGCAGGCGACCAGGCCGAGCCCGCCCGCGACCGTCGCCGC
>JAHFVB010000464.1 GCA_023264755.1 Mycobacterium sp.
CCAGCCGTGGGGCGCTGCTGTTGTCGGTGGTCGCCGCAGCGGCACTTGTCGCGACGTCTGCAATGGCCCGCTGGACGGCGCCATGGCGACCGGACACGACCTTTCTGGCGTCGACGACGCTGGCCGGTGTCGCGCTGGCGTGCGTCGCCGTCGCCGCCGGACCCATCCTGCTGGTGCTGGGCGCCGTGCTTCTGGGTTTGGCCGCGGGGCCGCAACTCGCGGCCACCTTTGCTCTCCGTCAACGCCACGCCCCGGCGGCGCTTCGCGGTCAGGTGTTCACCACGGCGGCGAGCCTGAAGGTCACCGCTGGTGCGATCGGATCAGCGGTCGGCGGTGTCTTGCTCGAGCACACGATCACCGGAGCGCTCCTGATGGCCGCCGCAACACAGCTGGCCGCGGTGCTCGTCTTCACCCGCGCCCGGTCCAGGGATGTCCAACCCAACTAGGCGCCTTCGGGAGTAGCCGCGGACTCCGTTGTCTCCGACTACGGGTCGTCCCGCTGCGCGACCAGGACGACGGCGGGTCCGCTGGTCTCGTCAGCCGGCAGGCGAAGTTCAGCCACCGGTCGCAACCCTGCTCGTTGTACCAAGGCGGCGAGTCGCGCTGGCTGCCATTGGTAGGTCGTCCACTGGACCGGCACGTCGTGATAGGCCTCGCTGCGTTCGACGTCGTCGTCGCCCACGTGCGTGGCAATCATCAGCTGGCCACCGGGCCGTAGGGCCGCGGCGAAGGAGGCCAGCACGGTGGGTAGGACGTTGCGGGGGAGGTTGAACAGCGACCACCATCCGAGAACTCCGCCCAACGACGCGTCGGGAAGGTCGAGCTCGGTCGCCGAGCCAATAGTGAACGCGCACTGGGGATACAGGCGGCGCGCATGGGCGATCATACGTGGTGAGAGATCGACTCCGGAGACCTCGACACCGCGCTCGGCAAGGTAGGCCGTGACCGTTCCTGGTCCGCAGCCGACGTCGAGAATCGGGCCTATCCGCGCCACGGTGTCCGCGAACGCGTCCATGGCCGCCTTCAGCCACGGATGGGTGCGGATGTCGCCCATGCCGGTCGTCGTCACTAGCTCTACGTAGTTGTCGGCCACTCGGTCATACGATTCGCGCACAACCTGTAGATCGTCGGGTTGCGGAGTCCGCTGACGATTGCCCACGGTCGAACTCTAGGCCCCTCGGTCAGGGCCTTCGGTCTGGCGCCGTGCCCATCGGTGTGCCCACGACCGGAGGGGCTCGTAGGCCTCGAGCAAGTCCTGGCCTTCGGCGGACAGGCGATAGCCGTCGGCGCCGTTGCCGATGATTCCGGCGTCGCGCAGTTCGTGGATTCGGCTGTTGAGGGCGGTCGCCGAGACCCCGGTGCAGCGTTGTTGAAGTTGGCGGAAGGTGAGCTCCTCGGAGCGTAGTTCCCAGATGACGCGCATCGCCCACCGTCGTCCAAGCAGGTCGAGCAACGCCATGATCGGCTCGGGGGAGCTTTCGGGCACGTGGCGAGCCTAGCCGGGGGTCGCGCCGAGCTATCGCTTGACGCTCCGATAAGCAGAGCGTTACCTTGGTGCTCCGGAAATAAGAGCATGGAGGTTCAGATGTCACACGCGGTCCGTATTGCTCCGCTGTCGCCGCCGTACGCGCCGCGCACCGAGCAACTCCTGGCGAAGTGGATGCCCCCGGGATCCGGGATCGATCCGTTGGGGTTGTTCCGCACCTTGGCGGTCCATGACGAATTGTCCTCGCGGATGCGTCCTTTGGGTGCCGGGATCTTGGGCAGTCGGCTCGTCGACCCGATGCTGCGGGAAGTGATGATCGCCCGCACGTGCGCCCTGTGTGGTGCTGAGTACGAATGGGGGGTGCACGCGGTCGCGTTCGCCGGTCCGCTGGGCCTGACCCCCGAGCAGCTGTTCTCGACGGTGCACGGCGGCCCCGAAGATAGCTGTTGGAATGGATTGCAGCGCAATGTCATGCGGCTCGCCGACGAGCTCCACCACGCGAACTCAGTGTCCGATGAACTGTTCAGCGAGCTCGAGGCCGACTTCGATCACCAGCAGCTCCTGGAGCTCACGGTGACCGCCGGCTGGTACCACACGATCGCCTATGTCCTTGGTGTCGCGGGTGTCGAACCCGAACCGTGGGCGGCGCGGTTTCCTGCCGCCGGAGCCGGCGCGGCCCGCTAACTGGCGTATACGCCGCCGTGCGGGCGGTCTTCGCAGTCGCCGGCCCGTCCGCTCAGGCGGCGAAGACGGTGCGGACGACCGCCTCGTCGCCGTCGATCTCGACCATTCCGAGCGCGCGGGCGTCGCTGAGAGTCAGTGCGCCGGCGGCAAGTCCGAGCACGCACATGGGTTCGGCGCGGACGGTGGCGTCCAGTCTCCGGCCGTCATGCGGGCCGACTTCGACGCCAGAGCGCGTTGCGCGGAGCTGGAGGAGCGCGTCAGCGCCGACCTCGAGGCCCACCGTCACCGAGGAACGGACCTTGACCCTGGCGTCGAGCAGCGCGGGCACGGCGAGGGTGAACCACTCGAGGCGGAACGCGTCACCTTCGGGTCCGCGAACCATCAGCGGAGTGGACCAGCGGATCAGGCTTTCGATGGGCTGGCGTAGCTCGGCACCCCATGGCGTCAGGGCGTACTCGACCACGCTGCCCTTGTCCGCGAGTCGACGCTCGAGCACGCCCGCGGCCTCGAGGTCGCGCAGCCGGTCGGCCAGCAGGTTGGTCGCGATGCCGGGCAGGCCCTCGGCCAGCTCCCGGTAGCGCGCGGGGCCGATGAGGAGCTGGCGGACGATCAGCAGATTCCACCGGTCGCCCACGACTTCGAGCGAGCGGGCGAGGCCGCAGTACTGGCCGTAGCTACGCATCGCGCCTTCCTAGCACTTGATATTTTAAAGCGACAGTGAGATATTCAACCACATCCGAACCAGCCACGAGGGGGAATCGTGACCGACGCAACCAAGAGCTTGCGCCCCACTTGGGTCGACGACGACCTGTTTCCCTTCGAGAGTCGCTTCGTCGACATCGAAGGGCACACCGTCCACTACGTCGATGAGGGCTCGGGTCCCACATTGCTTATGCTGCATGGCAACCCGACCTGGTCGTTTCTCTGGCGCGACGTGATCCGCGAGCTTCGAGAGGACTTCCGGTGCATCGCCTTGGACTACCCGGGCTTCGGACTCTCCACGGCGAAGCCCGGCTACCGCTACCTGCCCGAGGAGCATGCCGAGGTGGTGACCGGGTTCGTCGACACCCTCGGCCTGAAGGGGGTCACCCTGGTCGGACAAGACTGGGGCGGGCCGATCGGCCTCGCGACCGTACAGCGGCGGCCCGACGTCTTCGACCGGTTGGTGCTCGCCAACACCTGGGCGTGGCCGGTCAACGGCGTACTCCACTTCGAGGCGTTCTCGCGCATCGTCGGCGGCCTTCCCATGCGGGTGCTGGTGCGGCAGTTCAACCTGCTCGTCACCGCATTCATCCCAACCGGACACCGACGGCGCAAGCCCACCGCGGCAGAGCTGACCCAGTACCAGCGCGCCCTCGACACCCCCGAGCGCCGACAGGCGTCCGCCGTGCTCCCCGGCCGAATACTCGCCAGCCGGGCCTTCTTCGCGGAAGTCGAAGCGGGCCTTGCGAACATCGCCCACCTGCCCACCCTGATCGTGTGGGGCGACGCCGACATCGCCTTCCGGCGCCAGGAGCGCGAGCGCCTCCAAGCCGTGTTCCCCAACCACCAGACGGTGATCGTCGAAGGCGCAGGCACCTACGTGGAGTCCGACGCGCCGCAGGAGTTCGTCGCCGCGATCCGCAAATGGATGTCCGCGCAACACTGAGTCGCTGGGCGAGGCGGTGCCTGGCTAGCCTTGCGGATCGCGGCGAGGTAGATGCTGCCCGCCGCGCCGCCATGCTTTCCCAAGGCTCCACGGAGGCCTACGGCAAGGCCCTACTCGGCATTGGGCAGCACATCACCGTCATCGTCTGACCTGCAGGCGTTTGCGCTCACTGGGCGCGAGGTCGCGGCGGCATGCATGGGCATTGGGATCGCGTGAGCGTCGGCGGTAGCCGCGAACACGTAGTGGTCGGGTCGGACGACCACGAACTTCACGTCATGTGCGGTCATCGCGTTCCACAGTTGCCCGGTCGGGTCACCGAGTTCGTCGCCTTCGACCACCGAGGTACCGGGTCGGATGGTCAGGAATCGCGCGCCGAACTGCTCCCAGGCCGTTGCGACGGCCGGGGACATCGCGGTCTTGGGGTCCTCGTCCAGGCCCAAGATGGTCCACTCGGACCCCAACGCGTCGTCGATGTAGGACATCC
>JAHFVB010000075.1 GCA_023264755.1 Mycobacterium sp.
ATGGCCGCGACCACCATTCGGGCGCGATCGCCGTAGCGCTGCGCCAGCCACACCGTGTCACCGACGTGGACGTCCTGCCATTCCGGGCGGATGGCGTCCGCGTTGCGAATCCGCGTGCCGATCAAACGCTCCAGCAGGTCGTAGCTGTAGAAGCCACCGCGGTCTTCGCCGAGCTGGATGAGCCACGGCCACACCGCACTTGGAGGGGCGTCGATGGTCAGCGCCCGCGTGGTGCGTGGCGTTCGCGCATCGAGTAATTCGTCACCGGGCAGTCGTCCGAACACTTCCTCGTCGGCGGCCCCCCACGTATACATCCACGGCCGCAGCCGACCGCGATACAGTGCGACGAGCGCAGCCCCGGCCACGGCGGCCGACATCCATCCTCGAGTCTTGCTCATGATCCGAGGCTAGGCAGTACGCCGGCTAGTCGCCTAGGGCCAAATGTCCCGAATGGGCGCCAACTCGCAGCTGCTGAATTCCGGTGGGGCCGAATGCCCCTGGACCTGATGCCGATCGTCCCTACCGTTCGGGGCCGGCCCCGGCCGACGGTGGATTCGGAGCATCACGAGGATGCGCTCGGAGCCGAACTGGGTAACCTGGACGGCAGCGTCACGCGAAACAATGGGGAGCGCACGATGACGATGGAACCGATCCCGCACGCCGACGATGTGGACGTCGCCGAACAAGCGCGTTCGGTCGATGATGGCCTCGGCAATGGCCTCGACGATGGCCTCGACGAGGGCGCGCCCGCCGCCGGCGAACTCGGAGCCGACGTGACGGCCGACGTCGCCGACGTATGGGAGCAGCACCTGGCGGTCTCGGCCGGTGAGGACGAACATCGCGAGGACGACATCTGAGCCACGGAGTCCGAGCCACGGAGTCCGAGCCACGGAGTCCGAGCCACGGAGTCCGAGCTATGGAGTCCGAGCTACGACTCAGATGGCGATCGCCACCTCTACCGACAGACACTCCGCCAACGCGTGGGCGTTCGGCCAGTCGCCGCTGTCGACCGCTCGGGCCAACTCCTGCGCCAATGGGCTGGTGACACCCAATTCGGCCAACCACGTCGACACGATGAGCGCGATCCGCTCGGCCGGCACCTCGACGATGCGGCCGTCGTGCAGGCAGTCGCGAAGCAGGTAGCAGTTGCCCCTGGCGGCGGGTCGATGAGCCTGGGAGGCCCGCCCCAGAAGATGGCTCAAGGTGCTCATGATGCCCTCCTCGACGAGTCCTACCAGCACCACTACACCACTGCGGCGCGACCGCCCCTAGGGTCGATGGCACGGATTGGGGCATGCTCTTGGACCCCCGTGCGTGCGCCAAAGGTCCCTGCCCGACGACCGTATTCCCAAGCACGGAATGGGGACCTTCGGCCATAGCGCCGCCGTTGTCCATCCCCGAGGCTGGTCTTGATACAGGTGGCTGTGCCGCGGTCACCGCGGACCGTGAGGACCCACCAAGAATGGCTACTCGTCGCTTGACAACGTCCAGCCCCGTGTTCGTCGATCTCCCCGCATTGCTCGCCTCGGCGTCGGATGAGGCCTTGCTCGCCGATCCGGAACTCAGCGCACTCACCGTCGAGTACGCCTGCTGGGAACTTCAACTCGCCGACTGGCATGCGCGGCAGCCCCGCAGACGCGACCATGGGTTCAGCGCGTGGATCGCCGAGGGCCGGACCCTCTTCGACCGACTCGACGAACTCAAGAAGCTCACCCACGAGTGCCTCCGCGGCGGCGATTCGTGGCCGGGAGCGGGGATCCCGTGAACGGCGAATCCGGGGCGGGTAGGACGACGGGCCCCGACATCCCGGTGGCTCGCGGAGCTGGGCGAAGGGCGGCTCGGCGGGCCGCCAGCACCACGTGGCGGCGGCTAGCGCTCCCGCTGCTGGCCACCGTGGCCGCACTGCTGTTGGCCGTCCCGACGGTGTTGCTCGCGCCCGCGGCCATGGCCACCCCGACGACGGACGACCAGTTCCTAGCCAACTGGCAGGCCGACGGGTTGTACGCCTCCTCGGATGAAGCCGCCATCGACGTGGCCCACGCGATCGTGGCCTTTCTCGACGCCCAACCCACCTTCGCCGGCATCGACCGCCTGGCCGACGACATCGTCCACGCCACCAAGGGCAGCCCCGGTCTGGTCCACTACACCTATTACCAAGCCGGGGAGCAGATCTATCTGGCGGTGCACTACTACGGCCCCCAGCACCTCGCGCTGCTGAACGCCTACACCGACCCCAATCGCCGCAGCACCCCCGCGCCTACGACTCCGGCGCCGACGGCTCCTGCGCCGACGAACATGACGTTGGCGTGAAGTCCGCGCCGCCCACCGTTCACCCCGCGGCAGCCTCGCCGGGCCCACGCGCATGGCGGTACGCGGCGACGGCGGTCGGCAAGGTCATGAAAAGCCGGTCCCGGCCGATCTTCTCGAGTATCCCGGCCGCCTCGAGGGCCGCTCGCAAGTCTTGCTTGACCCTGGCCATGGCGAAGACGATTCCACGGCGCGCGAGCTCGGAACGCAGACTCTCCAACGCGTCCAGTGCGGTCAGGTCCACCTCCACGTTGGCCTCGGCGTTGAGCACGAACCAGCGGACTGGTCCCGGCGCCTCATCCACCGCGGCCAGCGCGCGGCGACGGAAGTCGTCGGCGTTGGCAAAGCACAGCGGAGCGTCGTAGCGGTACACGAGCAAGCCGGGGATGACGGTGGCCTGTGGATAGTCGTCCACGTCGTGCATGCCCGCCAGCCCGGGTACGAAGCCCTGAACGCTGTCGTGCCCCCGCGCCAGCCGCCGCAGCAGGTCGAGGATCGACAGCGCGACCGCCGCGAGCACCCCGTACAACACGCCGAAGACGGTGACCGCCACCACCGTGGTGAGCGCCAGCACGAACTCGCTTCGGCGAAATCGAGCCAGCCTGCGGAATTCCGACACGTCGACGAGTTTGGTTGCGGCGTAGATGATCAACGCGCCAAGGGCAGCGGTCGGCACGTACGCGACCAAGCCGGCCCCCAGCAGCACCACACAGCTCACCGCGATGAAGACGACGACCGAATGGAGCTGCGTGCGCGAGCCCGCCGCATCGCCGAGCGCGGTCCGGCTGCCGCTGGAACTGACGGGAAAGCCGTGGACGAAGCTCACCGCGATGTTGGATACCCCGAGCGCGCGCAGCTCGGCGTTGGCGTCGATGTCGTCGGCGGCCCTGGTCGCGAAGGCGCGAGCCGTCAGCACGTTGTCCGAGAACGCCACCACGGCGATCCCGCCCGCGGGCAAGGCCAAGGCCCCGAGCGCACCCAGGGACAGTTCCGGTACGCCCGGTAGCGGCAGTCCGGCCGGGACGGCGCCGACGACTTCGATGCCGTACCGCGGCAACGCGAAGATCGCGGTCGCGGCGGCGGCGCCGAGCACGGCGATGAACAGGGCGGGCAGGCGTGGCGCCCACGTCTGCAAGGCGACGACCACCACCAGTACGGCGAAGCCGAGAGCCACTGTGGGCCAGTGCCACCGCCCTACCCCGTCCAGCAGCGCGCGCACCTGCGTGCCAGTGCTCTCCCCCGCGACGGGCACTCTGATGACGCGACCGAGTTGGCCGATCACCATGACCAATGCGATACCGGTCAAGTAGCCGACCAGCACGGGCTTGGACAACAGATTCGACAAGAATCCCAGCCTGCCCAGGCCGGCGGCGAGACAAATCGCGCCGACGAGCAGCGCCAGCGTGGCCGCATAGTGGACGTAGCGCACCGAGTCTCCGGAGGCGATGGGGCCCAGCACGGCGGCCGTCATCAACGCCGTCGTCGACTCGGGTCCAACCGACAGCTGCCGTGACGAGCCCAACAGCGCGTACACCAACAGTGGCGGCAGGGCGGTCCACAGCCCGGCCACCGGACTCAACCCCGCCAGGGCCGCGTACGCCAATGCTTGGGGCACCAGATAGGCCGCGACACTGAGCCCGGCCAGCAGGTCGCCACGCAACCACGAGCGTTGGTATTCGCGCATGCTGGTCAGGCTGGGCAACCAGGTGGTCAGCGCGCGCGGCAGTTCAGCGGTGAACATGGCGTCCTACCCCACTAGGGAAGTCAAGCGTGGCGGGTCACCCCGACGCGGTGACCTTGGGTGCCGGGATCGCCTTGGACGCACAGATCGCCCTGACGAAGTCGGTGATGGCGTGCGCGGGCAAGTGGCGGGCCAGGTCGGCCTCGCTGACGATGCCGACCAGTCGGTGCTCGGCGATGACGGGCACCCTGCGCACCTGGTGTTCCTCCATGACCTGGAGCAGTTCCGGTATTCCGGCCTCCGCGTCGACGTAGTACACCCGGCCCTGCGCAAGTTCACCGGCAGTCGTCGCATTCAGGTCCCGTTGCGCCGCAACGGCCTTGACGACGATGTCGCGGTCGGTGAGCATGCCGTGCAGGCGACCGTCTTCGCGACAGATCGGCAACGCCCCGACTCCGAGCTCGTACATTCGCTTGGCTGCATCGACGAGCGTCGCGCCTTCGAACACACAGGTGACGTCGGGATTCATGATGTCGCGTGCGGTGCTCATGTTCCTCCTCCGGTGCGAATCGGGACCCAACACTCGAAGGCTAGGCCGCGGCACCGAGTCGGTTTAGGGCCGAAGGACCTCACCGATCGGGCGTTCGGCCCGCAACCGGTCCAGGCCTCGTCACGAGACGCCGACGTCGGATGGCGCCAACGAGAAGTAACTCTCCTCCTCGGCGACGAAGTGCAGGGTCAGAAGCGCGTGTAGGCCGTACAGACAGGCCAACAGCTCTTCCCTCTGGCCTTCGGCGACGGTGCCGGCCGCGACGACGTCCGACGCCTGGTCGTGCAGGCGCTGAGCGAGCCGGTCGATCTCCACGTGCATTCGGCTCATCGTCGCCGTGGCCTCGACGCTGCCCAACGGCTTGGCCAAGGCGGGGTAGAGCGTGCCCTCCTCGGCATGCTCGTGCGGAAGCAGCACGCGCTGAAGGAACTCGTCGGCGCGCTGCAGCAGGGGTAGCGCGTCGTCCCGGCCGACCACGAGCGCCTCGGCCGCCTCCCGCAACGTGGCCAGGTCCGCGCGCAGCTCCTCGTGTTCGGTGGAGAAGCGTCGGATCAGCGCCCGGGTGTCTGGGGTCAGCGGGGTGCGCTCGGACCGCGAACCACGCACGGCGCGCAGGGCATTGACGATGACCGCCACGTCGATCAGCTCTTGGAGCAACGCACCGGCGGCCGCAGGCAGGTAGCCGGCGGCGGCAACGCCCATGGCCACCAGGGACAGCGCCATTCCGGTGATCGCGCTCTGCAGGGCGAGCCGGCGCGAGCGCCGCGCGATGGCCATCGCGTCGGCCACCCGGTCGAGTCGGTCGGTGGTCAGCACGATGTCGGCGGCCTCGGAGGTCGCGGTCCGGCCGAGCCCGGCCAGCGCGATGCCGACGTCCGCTGCCGCGAGCGCCGGCGCGTCGTTGACTCCGTCCCCCACCATCGCGGTGACCGCACCGGCGCGCTCGTGGCACACGCCGGCCACCTTCTGGGCCGGGGTGAGCTCCGACATGACCTCGTCGAGCCCCAACGCGAGGCCGATCTGCGCTGCGGGGGCTGGACGATCACCGGTCATCATCACCAGCCTGGTGATCCCGCCGGCCCGAAGGCGCCGGATGGTGCGCGGCGCATCGGCCCGCAATGGGTCGATCAGCCGGATGGCGCCGGCCAATTCACCGTCGATGCCGACCCAGGCGATCACCGCCCCGTCGAGGACGGCCCGCGCCGCCGCCGCGGCCGCCCACGCGGGAGCGTCGTCGGCCATCCGGCGATTGCCCACGGTGACGACGTGCCCTTCGACGGTGGCCGTCACCCCCTCCCCCGGGCGCTCGACGAGGTCGGTCGGCGTGCTCAGCGGTAGCCGCAGCGCCAGCCCCTCGGCGACGATGGCCCGAGCAAGCACGTGCGGGGACAGCTGCTCGGCGCTGGCGGCCAGCTGCACGACCCGCTCGCGGGTGAAGTTCGGGGCGACCACGACTTCGGTTCCGCGGGGCCTTCCGGTGGTCACCGTGCCGGTCTTGTCGATCACCATGGTCGTGACGTGGCCGAGCGTCTCCAGCGCCGCGCCGCCGCGAACGACGACGCCAATCCGCGAGGCCCTGGACAATCCGGACACGATTGCGACCGGCGCCGCCAGCAGCAAGGGGCAGGGGGTCGCCACCACCAACACGGCGACGGCCCGCTCGAGGGCGCCAGTGGCCCACCAGGCCGCGCCCGCCACCACCAGGGTCAGGGGCACGAACCAGACCGCGAGCCGGTCGGCGAGCCGCACCACCGGGGCCGTGGCTGCCGCAGCCCGCTCCGCCAGCTCGACGATGGAGGAGTAGGTGCTTTCGGCAATCGTTGTCGTACAACGCAATTCAATGGATCCGTCGGCGTTGACGACACCGCTCATGACGTCGTCGCCGCGGTGGCGCTCGACGGGCAGGGATTCCCCGCTCAGCGCCGACTCGTCGAACACGCCGGTCTCGCAGTCGAGCTGACCGTCGGTTGGTACCACCTCGCCCGGGCCGACCAGCACCACGTCTCCGACGGCCAACTCGGTGGCCAACACGCGCTCGATGCGATCGCCGACTCGGCGCCGAACCCAACTGGGCGTGCGTTCCCGCAAGCTGCTCAGCTCCCGCGCGGCCCGGCGTTCGGCGGCCAGCTCGAGTACGCGCCCACTGGACAGCATCACCCCGATCAGGGCGCCGGCCAGGTATTCGTGCACGGCCAACGCCCCGGCCAGCGACAGCACGGCGATGACGTCCACCCCCACCCGCCGCTCCCACAGCATCCTGCCCATCCACAGCAGGGCGAAGCTCAGGGCGATGAGCGTGCCAGCCGTCCAACACGCCCGAGCGACGACGGCCGCACCGAACAGGTAGGCGGCGCAACCCGCTACGAAGGCAGCCGTCGTCGCGGCGGCCAGCACCCACACCGACGCCTGGCGGAGCGGCTTCACATCAGCTGTCCGCGAGCTCATCGGGGTCGGCGCTCGGCTCCGGCGCGGTGTCGTCGTGCACCACCAGGATCGAACAATGCGTGCCCCGCATCGCCTTTCGCGCTCGGTCGCCGGTCAACTCGTCCACCAGGTCATGCCTGGCCGAGCTGACGACGACGAGTTGTTCGATGTTGGCGCTCTGCTCGAGCATGTGCCCGAGGTCATCCGGCATCGGGAGCGCACATACCTGGAGGTCGGCCTTGTCGCTCCGGGATGCCTTGAGGTGGCGGTCCATCTTGGCGCGGATGTCGTCCGCCTGCGCCGCGGTCCCGGATTCCTCGGACTCGTTGGTCGACCACGTCGTGAGCGCGAGCACCGGCGCTTGGCGAAGCACCGCCTCGTCGAGCGCGGCCTGCAACACGTCGTGTGACGCGGTGGACTCGTCGAGCAACGCCACGATCCAGCGGTGGAACGTCGGGCGGCGGTGGATGTGCCAGCGCCTGACCACGGCCACCGACGTTGGCGCCATCCGGGCCAGACTCGAGGCCGTCGACCCCCGCCCCAGCGGGGCGGAATCCTTGTTCCCCTTGTGCCCCAAGCAGAGCAGTGCGGCTCGCTGCGCGGCGTCGGCGAGCTCGACGACGGGATTGCCCTGCAGCAGCTCCGACTCCACCTTGACCTGCTTGCCGCTGTTGGTCACCGCTTCCCAGGCGCGATGCAGGGCGTGGCGGGCCGCCTCCATCGCGTCCTCCATGGCGTCCTCGTCGGCGTCCTCCATGGCGTCCTCGTCGGCCTCCTGCTCGCGCTCCGGGTCCACCACGTAGACCAAGTCCAACACGGTGTCTCGCGCGGCCGCCTCGTCGGCTGCCCACACCGCGGCTCGGATGCTGGCGGTCGATCCGTCGATGCCGACCATCACTGGGGCGGGGGGCGCTTCGGTCATCTCCGGACCTCTCCTCGGTTGATAGCTGAGCTGGCTAACACGCTAGGACGATGCGACGCGCGCCGACACTGCCGAACGTCCCGACCCAGAGGCCCTAGGTCACCTCCGCTGGTCACGGCTTGCCGGTGGCCGGGTGACAGACCATCACCGGAATGGGGCTGTGGTGCAACAGGTTCAGGCTCGTCGAACCCAGTACCGCGGCGGCCAGGGCGGGCCGGCCCCGGTTTCCGACGACCACCAATTGGGCACCGATCAGGTGCTGGAGCAGGGCGGGTCCCGGACCCACCGCTTCGAGGAAGCACTTCACCTCGACTCCGCGATGATCGCGGTGATACTCCTCGACCAGCTCGGTCAGTGCGGAGAACTGCAAGTCCTCGACCTCCTGCCAATCGATCAGCATCGGGACCGGGACGTCGACCGGCGGCCGATACGAGGCCCAAGAGTGGACGGCGTGCAGCGCCACCCCCAGTCGTTCGGCGATCTCGAATCCCGTCGCGAGCGCCGCCCGCCCGGCGGCGGTGCCGTCGGCTCCGACCACCACCGCACCCGACGTGGGCGACGTCTGTCGCCCCCGCCAGGCGATGACGGGGCACTTTCCGTGAGTGGCCAACCGCAACGTGGTCGATCCGAGCAGCACCGCCTTCGCCGGGGATACGTCGAGCCCACCGAGGACGACGAAACGCGCTCGGGCGCTGGCCTCGATCAGCACGTCGTCGACGCAATCGGGGCTGGCCGCCGTCGTGACTGCCAATCCGGGCCGCTCACTTCGGACCGCCTCGGCGGCCGTCTTGAGGAACTCGTCGGCGTGGTCGGCGTGGTACTCGAGCAGCGCCGCCCGGTACACGGCGGCCGCCTCGGTCAGGTTCGGGCCGAGCGCGGGCATCCCGTGCACGATGTGCAACGCCGCGCCGAACCGCTCGGCAATCGCACCGGCCCAACGGGCCGCATCGTGCGCACTGGCGCTGCCGTCGATACCGACGACGACCGAGTTCTCGTGGTCGGTCATCACCGGCTCGCTTCCATCGGATGGCCTGGATGGCGTGGACATGACCACGATTCTCGCGAGTCAGCCGGGGCGACGAAAGCGGCGTCGGACCCCGGGATCCCGTCGAAGGTCCCGTCCGCCGGGGACCTAAGACCTTCGCCGTGCCCACAGGTGGTCGCGGGTTGGCTCAGGTGGTCGGGCGACCAACTACCTCGGGCCGGGGGACTTCGGTCCCTACCGGGGCGTGGGCCCGAGTGGTCGGATCGGAAGCGACCGAGCACGAGGAGCACACCATGAGCATCAACCCGGTCCGCGACACCAACGCTGCCGTCTTCCGCAACCGCCAAGAAGCCGGGCGGGTGCTCGGCGAGCTACTGAGCGCCTACCGCGACCAGGCCGACGTGGTCGTGCTCGGGCTGGCTCGGGGCGGGGTTCCGGTGGCCGCCGAGGTAGCCCGCGCGTTGGGCGCTCCCCTGGACTGCTTCATCGTGCGCAAGCTCGGCGTGCCGGGCCACGAGGAGTTCGCGATGGGCGCGATCGCCGGCGGCGGTCGCACGGTGCTCAACGACGACGTCGTTCGCGCACTTGCGCTCAAACCCCAACAGGTGCGCGACGTCGTCGAACGCGAGAGCCGCGAATTGCTCCGGCGCGAAGCGTCCTACCGCGGCGATCGGCCCCCACTCGAATTGGCGGGCAAGACCGTGGTCCTGGTGGACGACGGCCTCGCCACCGGGTCGAGCATGTTGGCCGCGGTGCTCGCCATCCGCGACCAGGAACCCGCGCACGTGGTGATCGCGGTGCCGGCCGCTCCGGAGTCGACGTGCCGCGAGTTCGCCGCGATCGTCGACGACGTCGTCTGCGCGTCGATGCCCACCCCGTTCACCGCGGTCGGCGCGTCGTACTGGGACTTCACGCAGGTCACCGACGAAGAGGTGCACGCGTTGTTGAGTGCGCCCGCGGTGGCCAAGCCGGCTCCCGCACCGCCCCGGCAGCGGGCCGCCGACGTGGTGCGATCCATCGCCCTGCCCGCGCCCGGCGGCGTGCCGTCGGCCGAGGTGCTCGACGACCTGGTCGGGGACGCGCACGTGGTGCTCATCGGCGAGAGTTCGCATGGCACCCACGAGTTCTATCGGGCGCGCGCCGACATCACGCGGTGGTTGATCGAGCAGAAGGGCTTCACCGGCGTCGCCGCCGAGGCGGACTGGCCGGATGCCTACCGGGTGAACCGCTACGTGCGCGGCGCGGGCGACGATCGCACCGCAGACGAGGCCCTGAGTGGATTCGAACGCTTCCCGGCCTGGATGTGGCGCAACGACGTGGTCCGCGACTTCGTCGACTGGCTGCGCGCCCACAACGAGCGCCAACGCGCCGAATCCCGGCCGCAGGCCGGCTTCTACGGACTGGATCTCTACAGCCTGCACCGCTCCATGCAGGCCGTCGTCGAGTATCTCGACACCGTCGACCCGATCGCCGCGGCCCGCGCCCGGCAGCGGTACTCGTGCTTCGACCACACCGCGGGCGACGACGGTCAGGCCTACGGCTACGCCGCGGCGTTCGGGGCAGGGGAATCGTGTGAACGCCAAGCGGTGGGTCAGCTGGTCGAGCTGCAGCGCAACCGGTTCGACTACCTTCGCCGAGACGGCACCAAGGCCGAGGACGACTTGTTCTGCGCCATGCAGAACGCCGTCACCGTCCGCGATGCGGAGGCCTACTACCGCTCCATGTTCGGAGGGCGCGTCGATTCGTGGAACCTTCGCGACACCCACATGGCCGAGACGCTCGACGCGCTGCTCGCCCACTTCGACGCGCAGCGGCAGCCGGGCGCCACTCGAATCGTGGTGTGGGCGCACAATTCACACGTCGGTGACGCGCGCGCTACGGAGGTCGGAGCCGACGGTCAGCACACACTGGGCCAGTTGGTGCGCCAGGGGCACGGGGCAGATTGCCGATTGATCGGCTTCAGCACCCACCGCGGAACGGTCACCGCGGCCAGCGAGTGGGGTGGGCTGGCCGAGCGCAAGACCGTCCGACACGGCCTGCCTGGCAGCCTCGAGGAGTTGTTCCACGAGACCGGCCAGCCGGAATTCCTGGTGCGGATGGACGACGAGCATTCCGGCGCCGCCGCCGAAGTGCTGAACCAAGTGCGCCTGCACCGCGCCATCGGGGTGATCTATCGGCCGGAAACCGAACGGCACAGTCACTACTTCCACGTCCGGCCCGCCGACCAGTACGACGCGCTGATCCATCTCGACGTCACGAGGGCGCTCAAGCCGTTGGAGCCGACGAGCCTGTGGATTCAGGGCCAGACCCCGGAGACCTACCCCAGCGGACTGTAGGTCGCGCTGGGTGAACGTGACCAACGCCGTCCAGCGGAGGACTTTCGCCCCTGATCCTTCTGGGTCAGGGGCGAATAGCGTCAGCGAGACGTCCCCCGAACCTAGGACAGACGTACCCCGACCAGCCCGGCAGGAGTCCGAGATGCGCGAGACCGCCCCGCTCGCTCCTGCCGTGGTGGTGGGCATCGACGGATCCTCACCGGCCATCGGCGCTGCGCTGTGGGCCGTCGCCGAGGCCGTCGATCGCGACCTTCCGCTGCGGCTGCTGTACGCGATCGAACCCCGCGATTCCACCAAGTCCGACTGCGCATCGATCGCCCGCGACTTCGCCGGCGCCGAGATCGCCGTGCGACATGCCGCGATGGCGATCGAATCGGTGGATCAGCCGGTCAAGATCGAAGTCGAGATCGTGCACGACCGAGCGGTCACCGCGCTGGTAGCGGCCTCGCACTCGGCCGCCATGGTCTGCGTCGGAGCCGTCGAGGTCGGCCACCCGGCGCATACCTGCGGACCGCGCCCCGGCCTCGCAACGACCGTGCCAGCCCTCTTGACCCGGGTCCGCTGTCCACTTGCCGTCGTACGCCCGGCACGGCCGGACGGCGGTGAAACTGGCTGGGTCGTCACCGAATTCGAGGACTCTCCCGATGGCGCCACCGTGCTCGGTCACGCCTTGGACGAAGCCCGGTTGCGAAGGGCGCCGCTGCGGGTCCTGACGTCGTGGCGGCCCGGCTTCCCCGACGTGCAGGGCACCCAGGCCTCCGCGGAAGGCGGCAGGCAGGCCAAGGCCGCCCTGGAACGATCGCTGACCAGATACCGGCGGTTGTACCCCGAGGTGGACATTCACGCAGTCGCGGTGCCGGGCAACGCCATGAACTTCCTGGCCCGAAACGCCGAGTCGATCCAACTGATCGTGCTCGGACACCACCCCGACGACGAACTCTCCGAGTTCGCGGGGCCGACGACCTATTCGATGATCGACGGGCTGAACTGTTCGATCCTGATTTCAGAACGGCACTGCGCGCTATGACCTACGACCGGCACAATGGCTATCAGCTCGACGACAATTCCGCGGTGGGCGTCCTGGACGCCCGACGGCTGCCACGGAAAGACGCTTCGAAAGGCATGGCGATGGTGAAGGTGTTTCTCGTCGACGACCACGAGGTCGTCCGACGCGGACTGATCGAACTCCTCAGCGCCGACCCCGACCTCGACGTCATCGGCGAAGCCGGCACCGTCAGCCAAGCCCTCGCCCAAATCCCCGCCCTCC
>JAHFVB010000076.1 GCA_023264755.1 Mycobacterium sp.
GCCGACCTGGGTGCGCGCACCATTCGCGAGGAGATCGACGCGATGCGGGTGCTCGGCATCGACGCGATTCACCGCCTGGTGGTGCCCCGCGTATTGGCGTCGACCCTGGTCGCGCTGCTGCTCAACGGCCTGGTGTGCGCGATCGGCATCTCCGGTGGATACGTCTTCTCGGTGTTCCTGCAAGGAGTCAACCCGGGAGCCTTCATCAACGGGCTCACGGTGCTGACCGGACTGCCCGAACTCATCCTGGCCGAGATCAAGGCGCTGTTGTTCGGAGTGATGGCCGGACTCGTCGGGTGTTACCGCGGATTGACCGTGCAGGGCGGCCCCAAGGGCGTCGGCGTCGCAGTCAACGAAACCGTGGTCTATGCCTTCATCTGCCTGTTCGTCATCAACGTGATCATGACGGCGATCGGCGTGAGAGTGCTGGCCCGCTAGTGAGTTACGATGCCACTATTCGGATCCGTCGTTTCTTCCGTGGCGTGCCTAGGGCCGTCGACACGGTGGGCGAGCAAGCTCTGTTCTACGGCGAGTCGATCCGCTACATCCCGAACGCGCTGACTCGGTACCGCAAGGAGACCGTTCGGCTGATCGCCGAGATGACCATGGGCGCCGGCGCATTGGTGATGATCGGCGGCACCGTCGGCGTCGCCGCATTCCTCACCTTGGCCTCTGGCGGCGTCATCGCCGTGCAGGGCTACTCGTCACTCGGCAACATCGGCATCGAGGCCCTGACCGGCTTCCTGTCGGCCTTCCTGAACGTTCGCATCGTCGCTCCGGTGATCGCGGGCATCGCGCTGGCGGCGACCATCGGCGCCGGTACCACCGCCCAACTCGGTGCGATGCGCGTGGCCGAGGAGATCGACGCCGTGGAGGCGATGGCGGTGCACTCGGTGTCCTACCTGGTGTCCACGCGGATCATCGCCGGCCTGATCGCGATCATCCCGCTGTACTCGCTGTCGGTGCTGGCGGCCTTCTTCGCCGCGCGGTTCACCACCGTCTTCATCAACGGACAGTCGTCCGGGCTGTACGACCACTACTTCAATACGTTCCTGGTGCCGACCGACCTGTTGTGGTCGTTCCTGCAGGCGATCGTGATGTCGGTCGCGGTCATGCTGGTGCACACCTACTACGGCTACAACGCCTCCGGCGGACCCGTCGGGGTCGGCATCGCCGTGGGTCAAGCGGTCCGGACGTCGCTGATCGTGGTCGTCACCATCACCTTGTTCATCTCCCTGGCCGTGTACGGCGCGTCGGGCAACTTCAACCTCTCCGGATAGGC
The DNA here is from genome assembly GCA_023264755.1 of Mycobacterium sp. Classification (GTDB taxonomy): domain Bacteria; phylum Actinomycetota; class Actinomycetes; order Mycobacteriales; family Mycobacteriaceae; genus Mycobacterium. Next base: position 1,283 of record JAHFVB010000076.1, read on the forward strand.
GGGAGTTCCGATGGCCGGTGACGCCAAGCGCAGCCATGTGCGGATCGCTGCGGCGATCCTCGCCGCCGTGCTGCTGGCCGCCACCGTCTTCACCTACCTCTCCTATACGGCCTTCTTCACCTCGGTCGACACGGTGACGGTGTTCTCCCAGCGGGCCGGCCTGGTCATGGAACGGGACGCCAAGGTCAAGTACCGCGGCATCCAGATCGGCCAGGTCAAGGACATCGCCTACACCGGCGACGCCGCCAAGCTGACGCTGGCGATCGACAGCAGCCAGCTCTCCTACATCCCGTCGAATGCCACCGTCCGGATCGGTGGCACCACGGTCTTCGGGGCCAAGTCGGTGGAGTTCCTGCCCCCCGACAAGCCCTCGGGCGACTCGCTGAGGCCGGGTGCGCAGGTGCAGGCCGGCTCGGTGCAGCTCGAGGTCAACACGCTCTTCCAGACCCTGCAGGACGTGTTTAAGAAGGTCGACCCCATCAACCTCAACGCGACCATCACGGCCTTGGCCGACGGGCTGCGGGGCAACGGCGACAACCTCGGTACGACGCTCGCGGGGCTGAACTACTACCTGCAGCAACTCAATCCGAAGCTGCCCACCCTGCAGCAGGACTTCCAGAAGACCGCGGCCGTAGCCGCCATCTACGCCGACGCGGCGCCAGACCTGGCCACGGTCTTCGACAACGCGCCGACGATCAGCAAGACGGTCGTGGATCAACAGGACAACCTGAACGCGACCTTGCTGGCCGCGACGGGGCTGGCCAACAACGGCACCGCGACCCTGGCGCCCGCGGCCGACGATCTGATCGCGGCCATCCAGCGGTTCCGGGCGCCCTTGAAGGTGCTTGGCGACTACTCACCCGAATACGGGTGCCTGCTCAAGGGCATCAAGACCGCGCTCGACACGTTCGCGCCCGTGCTCGGTGGCATCCGGCCCGGGCTGTTCACGTCGTCGAACTTCATTCCCGGCGCTCCGGCCTACACCTACCCGGAGAGCTTGCCGCTCGTGAACGCCTCCGGCGGGCCGAACTGCCGCGGGCTGCCCAACGTGCCGACCAAGCAATACGGCGGATCCTGGTACCACACGCCGTTCCTGGTCACCGACAACGCCTACGTGCCGTTCCAGCCGAATACCGAACTTCAATTCGACGCGCCCTCTACGCTGCAGTTCCTGTTCAACGGGGCCTACGCGGAACGGGACGATTTCTGATGGGCAAGAACGCGACCCTGATCAAGGTCGGCATCTTCACCCTCGTCATGGTGTTGGTGGCGGCCGGGCTGGTCATCGTCTTCGGCCAGTTCCGCTTTGCCTCGGGCAACACGTTCCACGCCAATTTCGCCGAGGCCTCGCGACTGAAGGCGGGCCAGGACGTCCGGATCGCCGGCGTGCCGGTCGGTTCGGTACAGAAGGTCAAGCTCAACCCGGACAACAGCGTCGACGTCACCTTCGACGTGAACAGCCGCTACCAGCTGTACACCTCCACCAGGGCCGTGGTGCGCTACCAGAACCTCGTCGGTGATCGATACCTCGAAATCACCTCGGGTCCAGGCGAACTGCGCAAGCTGCCGCCCGGGAGCACCATCGTCCGGCAGAACACCCAACCCGCGCTGGACCTCGACGCCCTGCTCGGCGGGCTCAAGCCCGTCCTGAAGGGCCTGGACGGCAACAAGGTCAACGAGGTCAGCAACGCGGTCATCGAACTGCTGCAGGGCCAGGGCGGCGCGCTGAGCAACATGCTCACCAGCACCAGTGCCTTCACCTCCGACCTGGCCGCCCGCGACCAGCTGATCGGCGACGTCATCAACAACCTCAACACGGTGCTCGCCACCGTCGATGACAAGGGCGCGCAGTTCAACGCCAGCGTCGACCAACTTCAGCAGCTGATCACCGGACTGGCGCAGAATCGGGACCCCATTGCGGGAGCCATTCCGCCGCTGGCCTCGGCCACCAACGAGCTGACGAACCTGCTCCAGACCAGCCGGCGACCGGTGCAGGGAGTCATCGAGAATCTGCGGCCATTGGTCCAACGGGTGGACGAGCGCAAGGGCGACATCAACCCGATGATCGAATCGCTGGCCGAGAACTATCTGCGGCTCAACGCACTCGGCGCCTACGGCTCGTTCTTCAACATCTACTACTGCTCGATCCGGATGAAGATCAACGGCCCCGCGGGCAGTGACATCCTCATCCCGTTCGGTGGTCCGCCCGATCCGTCGAAGGGAAGGTGCTCGGAGAATGGCTAGGCCAGGCGAGGGAAACCCCTTGCGCACCGGGATCTTCGGCATCGTCATCGTGACGGCGCTGGTGCTGGTGTCCTTCGGGTACACGGGCTTGCCGTTCTGGCCGCAGGGCAAGAACTACGAGGCCTTCTTCACCGACGCAGGCGGCATCACGCCGGGCAACGACGTCAGCGTCTCCGGCATCAAGGTCGGCAAGGTGTCCGCGGTGGAGCTCGCCGGAGCCTCGGCCAAGGTCACCTTCACCGTCGACCGCCACATCAAGGTCGGCGACCAATCCCTGGTGGCCATCAAGACCGACACCGTGCTTGGCGAGAAGTCGCTGCGCGTCACCCCGAAGGGGAGTGGCAACGTGACGTCGATTCCGTTGGGCCGGACCACCACTCCGTACACGCTCAACACGGCCCTACAGGATCTTGGCCGCAGCGCCAGCGACCTCGACAAGCCCAAGCTCGAAACCGCCCTGAACACGTTGACCGACACCCTCAAGGAGGCGACGCCCCAGTTGCGCGGCGCGCTCGACGGGGTCGCGAATCTGTCTCGCAGCCTCAACGCTCGCGACGAGGCCCTCGAACAGCTGCTGATGCACGCCAAGCGGGTATCGGACACGCTGGCCCAACGGGCGGGTCAGGTGAACCAGCTCGTCACCGACGGCAACCTGCTGTTCGCCGCGCTCGACGAACGGCGCCAGGCGTTGAGCACGTTGATAGGCGGCATTCAGGAGTTGTCGCACCAGCTTTCGGGCTTCGTCGCCGACAACCGCCGCGAGTTCGCGCCACTACTGCAGCGGCTCAACGCGGTGATGGACAATCTGCTGGAGCGCAAGGACCACATCGGAGAAGCGTTGCGCAGGCTGCCCCCGTACGCGACGGCGCTCGGCGAAGTCGTCGGCTCCGGTCCCGGCTTCCAGATCAACCTGTACGGCCTGCCGCCCGCCAGCTTGTCGGAGGTGCTGCTCGACACGTACTTCCAACCGGGCAAGCTACCGGACAGCCTCGCCGACTACCTGCGCGGATTCATCTCCGAGCGGATGATCATTAGGCCGAAGTCGCCATGACACCAGGGAATTCGACGATCTTGCGCTCGCGTTGGCTGCGCTTCGCCGCCGCCGCCGTACTGGTGGTCGCCTTGATCGGCGGCATCTACACGGTGTGGCCGTCGCGGCAGGGCAAGCGGGTGGTCGCCTACTTCACCACGGCCGTGGGGCTCTACCCGGGCGACGAGGTCCGGGTGGTCGGGGTGCCGGTCGGGACCATCGAGTCCATCCAGCCGCGCGCCACCGACGTCAAGGTCACCATGAAGGTGGACGACGACGTCAAGCTGCCTGCCGACGCCCGCGCCATCGTCATCGCGCCGAACCTGGTCTCGGCCAGATTCGTTCAGTTCACCCCGGCCTATACCGGCGGTCCGGTGATGGCCGACGGCGCCGAAGTCGGGCTCGATCGCACCGGAGTGCCGGTGGAATGGGATGAGGTCAAAGAACAGCTCACCCAGCTGAGTGCTCAACTCGGACCGCAGGTGAATTCCGTGCAGGGCCCGCTCAGCGCGTTCGTCAACCAGGCCGCCGACACGTTCGACGGCAATGGGGACTCATTCCGCAACGCACTGCGGGAGCTGTCCCAAACCGCTGGCCGACTGGGAGATTCGCGCACCGACCTGTTCGGCACGGTGCGCAACCTTCAAGTCCTGGTCAACGCGCTGTCGAACAGCAATGAGCAGATCGTGCAGTTCGCGAACCACGTCGCCTCGGTATCGCAGGTGCTCGCCGACAGTTCCAAGGACCTGGATCAAACCCTCGGCGCACTCAACCAGGCGCTCGGTGACGTGAAGGGCTTCCTCGATCAGAACAACTCGGCGCTGATCGCCCAGATCGGCAAGCTGACCGACTTCACCTCGCTGCTCAGCTCTCACAGCGATGACATCGAGCAGATCCTGCACATCCTGCCCAACGGACTGGCGAACTTCTACAACATCTACAACCCGGCCCAGGGCACCGTCGGCGGTCTGCTCTCGCTGCCCAACTTCGCCAATCCGGTCCAATTCATCTGCGGCGGTACGTTCGACGTCGGAGCCTCCCCGGACAACTACAAGCGCGCGGAGATCTGTCGCGAACGGATGGGCCCGGTGCTCAAGCGCATCGCGATGAACTACCCGCCGGTGCTGTTCCACCCGATCAACAGCATCACGGCCTACAAGGGCCAGATCATCTACGACACCCCGGAGACCGAAGCCAAGGCTCAGACCCCACTGCCGTATCTGCAGTGGCAGGCCGCGCCCGGCGTCACGCCGCCGACGCCCCAGCCGGACGGCACGCTCAGCGACATGATCCTGCCGCCACCAGCCGTGCAGGGCCAGATTTCGCCGGCCGGCCCCGTACCCGCAGCGCCACCGATGGGCGCCGGACCGCTACCGGGACCGCCGCCAGGGCCGCCGCTGCCGGCAGAATCGGGGGGTGGCTGATGTCCACGCGAAAGACCCTGCGCACCAAGGCTTTGCGGTCCGGTCGTCACGCCGTGGCGCTCGGCTCGGGCGTAGTACTGATGGCTGGGTGCTCATTCGGCGGCCTGAACTCGGTGGACATGCCGGGAACCGCCGGACATGGCAGCGGCTCATTCACCATCACCGTCGAGTTGCCCGACGTGACGACGCTGCCCCAGAACTCACCGGTGATGATCGACGACGTCACCGTGGGCAGCGTGTCGGGCATCGAGGCCCTGCAGCGGCCCGACGGCACGTTCGCCGCCGCGGTGAAGCTGTCGCTGGACAAGGACGTCAACCTGCCGGAGAACTCGACCGCGACGGTCGCGCAGACGTCCCTGCTCGGCTCGCAGCACGTCGAATTGAAGCCTCCCGCAGATCAGCCCGGTCAGGGCCGACTGCGGGAGAACTCCTTGATCCCGGAGTCGCAAACCAGTCGATACCCCAGCACCGAAGAGGTGTTGTCATCGCTTGGCGTAGTGGTCAACAAGGGCAATCTCGGTGCGCTGCAGGACATCACCGACGAGGCCTACGCCGCCGTCGCCGGGCGGGCCGGCAGTTTCGCCGGGCTGATCCCGCGCCTGGCCGAGCTGACCGGTTCGCTGCAGCAACAGACCACGGACATCATCGCCGCGGCCGACGGACTGAACCGCTTTGCGGCGACGCTGGCGCGCAGCAAGGACGGCCTCGGGCGGACGCTGGACTCGCTGCCCGGCGCGCTGAAGGTGCTCAACGCCAACAGATCCAACCTCGTCGACGCGTTCACCGCGCTTCGGCAGTTCGCCCTGGTCGCGTCCCGCGTGCTCACGGGGATAAAGACCGACTTCGCCGCCGACTTCAAGGATCTGTATCCGGTCATCAAGGCGCTCAACGACAATGCCGACGACTTCATCTCCGACCTGGACCTGCTGCCGACGTTCCCCTTCGACTACAAGTACATCAAGAACGCCGTGCGCGGTGACTACCTGAACGTCTTCGTCACGTTCGACCTGACGGTGCGACGCTTGGGTGAAACGGTCTTCACGACGTCGAAGGGGCTCGACCCGAACATGAAACACATGAGCGACGTCATCAACCCGCCCGACTTCCTGACCGGAGCCATGTCGAACCTGTCCGGTCAGGCCGCCGATCCCTTCAAGATCCCGCCTGGCACCGCCACCGAGCACCCGAAGGCGCCGTAGATGATCGATCGGCTTACTCGCGTGCAGTTGACGATCTTCGCGATCGTCACCGTCGTGTGCGTCGGCGCCATGTCGACGCTCTACCTGCACCTGCCTTCGGCGGTGGGGCTCGGTTCCTACCGGATCACCGCCGACTTCAAGGCCGGTGGCGGGCTCTACGAGAACGCCAACGTGACCTATCGCGGAGTCACCATCGGGCGGGTCGAATCGGTGGGACTGACCAAGACCGGCGTCGTGGCCGACATGCGGTTGAACTCGAATACGCCCGTCCCGGACAACGTCACCGCAACCGTCAAGAGCGTCTCGGCGATCGGCGAGCAGTACGTCGACCTGGTGCCGCCGGCCGGGAACGAGCCGGCGTCGAAGGGCTTCTTGCGCGACGGCTCGAACATCGGCGTCGAGCACACCGCCGTCGGTCAGGACATCGCCGGGATGCTGGCTGCGGCCGACCAGCTGGTCAACAGCGTCGGGAACAGCCGGATCCAGGACCTGCTGCGCGAAACGTTCAAGGCGTTCAACGGCTCCGGGCCCGAACTGGCCCGGCTGATCCAGTCGTCACGGCTGCTGGTGGACGAGGCCAACTCGAACTACGGGCAGACCACGCAGCTGATCGACCAGGCCGGCCCTTTCCTCGACTCGCAGGTTCGCAGCGGCGACGACATCAAGTCACTGGCCGACGGGTTGGCTCGATTCACCAAGGAGGTCGCCCACGCCGATCCGCAGTTGCGGTCCGTGCTGCAGACCGTGCCCGGGGCGGTGCAGTCGGCCAACACGACCTTCGACGGCATCCGTCCGTCGTTTCCGATGCTGGCCGCGAATCTGGCCAACTTCGGCAGAATCGGCGTGATCTACCACAAGTCCATCGAGCAGGGGCTGGTCATCTTTCCGGCGCTGTTCGCGGCACTGCTGACCGTCGGCGGCGGGTTGCCCACCGACGAGGGCGGCAAGCTCGACTTCAAGGTCGACCTCGGGGATCCGCCACCGTGCTCGACCGGGTTCATCCCGGCTCCGCTGATCCGCAGCCCCGCCGACACCACGTTGCGCGACCTGCCGACCGACCTGTACTGCAAGACGGCCCAGAACGATCCCTCGGTGGTGCGCGGCGCCCGTAACTATCCGTGCCAGGAGTTCCCCGGCAAGCGGGCCCCCACCATCCAGTTGTGCCGCGACCCGGTGGGCTACGTGCCGATCGGGAGCAACCCGTGGCGCGGTCCGCCGATTCCGTACGGCACGCCGATGGGGCAGTCGGAAGACAACCACTACGAGCCCGACAGCCGGAACATCCTGCCGCCCAACAAGTTCCCGTTCATTCCGCCGGGCGCGGACTACGATCCTGGGGCCCCCGCCGTACAGCTGCCGCCCGGCGTGCCCGCCGGTCCTGGGCCGGCTCCCAACGCGCCGTTCCCGCTTCCGGTGCCGCCCAATGACAACGGACCGCCTCCGCCGCTGCCGTTCTACGCGCCACCGGACCAGGTGGTGCCGCCGTACGGCCGGACGCCGCCGGCGCCCCCCGCACCGGCAGCGCCGCCTGCGCCCGACGCACCTGCGCTGCCCGCCGAGGCGAACCCGCCGCAGGCCAGTGCACCCGCCACCACCACGTACGATTCGAGGACCGGTGTCTTCGTCGACCCAGCCGGCGGCACCGGGATCTTCGCCGGGGGGCTTGCCAACGGAGTCTCCGCGGAGAATTGGGTTGACCTAATGCTGGATCCACGGAAGGTGTGATGGGGCCGGACGACACGACCGAAGTGACGGAACCGTCGGCAAGCGACGAGCCCACTTCCCGAACTGCGACCGACGAGACGGCCAAACCGCAAGGTAGGGCTGCCTCGCGTCGGCGTGCTTCCCGGCCCGCCGGCCCGGTCGCCGACCTCGACGCAGTACCCGCCGGTGACGGCGCCATCGTCGCCATACCCGTCGCCAGTTCGGTCGCCACGCCCAGCGCCACCAAGGTCCGGGTCGCCGGCCCGGTCGGTCCGCCGCCACGCCGCCAGCCGAACCGGACTCCGGTGCTGGTCATCGGGGTGGCCGTGCTCGCCGTGCTGGTCCTGGTACTCGGCATCGTGGTGGCACTGGTCACCGACCACCAACGCAAGGTCGACGCCGAGCAAGCCCGTAATCAGCGGTTCGTCGACACCGCCTCGCAGACCGTGGTCAACATGTTCAGCTACACCCAGAACACCATCGACGAAAGCGTCAACCGCTTCATCGACGGCATCAGCGGCCCGTTGCGCGACATGATGAGCCAGGGCAAGAACGTCGACAATCTCAAGGCCATCTTCCGCGACACCCAGGCCAACTCCGAGGCCGTCGTCAACGGCGCGGCGCTGGAGAAGGTCGACGAAGTCGCCAAGAATGCCGCCGTGCTGGTGGCAGTCCGGGTCACCGTCACCGATCTCAACGGGTTGAATGCGCCGTCCAAGCCGTACCGGCTGCGCGTGATCGTCCACGAGGACGACAGCGGACGCATGACCGGTTACGACCTCAAGTACCCCGAAGGCGGCAACTGATGAGCCGACTGGCCACCAGGCTGGTGACGCTGCTGGCCGTCGTGGCCGCGCTAGCCTTCGTGGCACTGGCCGCCGCCGGTGGCTACGCCTACTGGAATCGAGTCGAAACCAACGCCGAGGCACAGGCGCGGCAGGAGCTTCCGAAGCTGGCGTCCGACCAGCTGCCCCGCATCTTCGGCTACGACTACCAGACCGTCGAGCGCAGTCTCGGCGACGTCTACCCGATGCTCACCGACGACTTCCGGGAGCGCTTCTCCGAGCAGGTCACCAAGACGGTGATCCCCGAGGCCCGCAAGCGCCAGCTCGTCGTCCAGGTGAACGTCGTCGGAGCGGGAATGCTTGACGCACATCGCACATCGCACTTCGGGCTCGGTGCTGGTGTTCATGAACCTGACCTACACGGACCAATCCAAGCAGCCCGTGTACGAGGGCAGCCGGGTCCGCGTGGACTATCAGAGGGTCGGCGGCGCCTGGAAGATGCAGGCCATCAACCCGATCTAGCCGGCGTCGGTGGGCCGCGTCGATGCCAGTGCTTCGAGGAACGCCCTGGCCCAGCGATCCACGTCGTGAGCCAACACCTGGCGGCGCAGCGCGCGCATCCGGCGGCGACCCTCTTCGGGGGGCTGCGTGATGGCCGCCTCGATGGAGTCCTTCACCCCGTCTAGATGATGGGGATTGGTCAGGTAGGCCTGTCTGAGTTCGGCTGCCGCACCGGTGAACTCGCTGAGCACCAGGGCGCCGCCGAGATCACTGCGGCAGGCCACGTACTCCTTGGCGACCAGGTTCATGCCGTCGCGCAACGGCGTCACCAGCATCACGTCAGCGGCCACGAAGAAGGCGATCAGCTCGTCGCGGGGTAGCGGTCGGTGGATGTAGTGCACCACCGGGTGGCCGACCTCGCCGAACTCGCCGTTGATGTGGCCGACTTGACGCTCGATGTCCTCGCGCATCTCGATGTAGCTCTCCACGCGTTCGCGGCTCGGCGTGGCCAACTGCACCAGCACGGTGTCGGTGGGGTCGACCCGACCTTCGACGAGCAGTTCGGAGAAGGCCTCCAGCCGGACGTTGATGCCCTTCGTGTAGTCGAGTCGGTCGACGCCGAGCAGCACCTTGCGCGGATTGCCCAACTCGGATCGAATCTGGCGGGCGCGCTGGCGCACGCTGCGGTTGCGCGCCTTGCCGTCGAGCTCGGCCGAATCGATCGAGATGGGAAAGGCGCCGACCTTCACCGTGCGAAAGCCGACCTGAATCTCGCCGAAGCGAGACCTCACCCCGACCGTCGCGCGCGAGGTGTTCGCACCGATCAATCGGCGGGCCAGGATCAGGAAGTTCTGAGCTCCGCCGGGCAGATGGAAGCCGACGAGGTCGGCGCCGAGCAGCCCCTCGATGATCTCGGTGCGCCACGGCATCTGCATGAACAGTTCGATCGGCGGAAACGGGATGTGCAGGAAGAACCCGATCGTGAGGTCCGGCCGCAACATCCGGAGCATCTTCGGGACCAGCTGCAGCTGGTAGTCCTGTACCCACACGGTGGCGCCGGGGGCCGCCGCCTTCGCCGTGGCTTCTGCGAAGCGTCGGTTGACGTCGACGTAGCGATCCCACCACTCGCGGTGATAGATCGGCTTGACGATGACGTCGTGGTACAGCGGCCACAGCGTGGCGTTGGAGAAGCCCTCGTAGTAGTCGGCGACGTCTTCGGCGGACAAGCTCACCGGTCGCAGCAGGAGCTCCTCGGCGACGATCGGTTCCTCGTCGGCGTCGGTAACCCCTGGCCAGCCGATCCAGGCGCCGTGCTGACGGCGCAACAACGGCTCGAGCGCGGTGACGAGCCCGCCCGGACTGCGCTTCCACGTCGTGCTGCCGTCGGCCAGCCGCTCCATGTCGATGGGCAGTCGATTCGCCACGACGACGAAGTCGGACTCACCGACCGGAGCGGGCTGGCCTTCGGCGACATGGTCGGGCTGGGCGCCCTCCGGCGTCATTAAGCCTCGAGTTTCGGCCCGATACCTAGCATCGACAGGAAGGTGCGGCATTCGTCCGCATCGACGGCATAAGCGGCTACCACCTTGCGAGCTTGGCGCGCAGTGCTGTCAGCCAGCGGTTCGACGTCGCCTAGTTCGGCGGGATCAGATTTCGTAGCCATCACACCACTGTAGGCGATTCACCGAGCCGCCTACCCCGGCCTGCGGTTATTCGGTGCCGTGGATGGTCGGATCGCTGCCGACGCTCGAGCTGGGCGGCACGTAATCCGGGGCGTCCTCCGCCAGGCCGATGCAGGCACCGGACGACCGGCCGCCCGTGCACGGGACGCCGTCGACCTCGGGGATGTCCGGGTTGGCCGCGTTGGTGGTGAACTCCGGCGAGTTGGGCACGGTGTGCGGGACGCAGTTTCCGGTGAAGGTGTCTTCCTCTTCGCCGTCGGCGCACGCCGCCGCGTGGGTTACCGGTGTGGTCGAGGGCACCGTGAAGGCAGCGACGGCGGGGGCCGCGGCGATCGCGAGCGCGAACCCGCCGGCAAGAACTAGACGTCGGGTTGTCGAATCGAAGGTCGCCATCGTCACGCTTTCTGTCGTAGGTCGTTATTGACCGTGTAGTCGGGAGAAGTGTATGGAAGCTGCGCCAAATCTGCACAGGTTCGACCAGTTCCCTGGCAACGTGTTGGAGTCGAGGTTTGCCACCTCAGGCCGCAGGACGCTGTCCGTGGGCTACGGGTGAACCGTTACGGACCGAAACCGCTAGGACCGAAACCGCTACGGGCTGGAACTGAAG